>JBGVLA010000205.1:0-14888 GCA_045124015.1 Eubacteriales bacterium
CCGCCATTGTAATCGATATTGGTTACGCGGTCTACCATCTTCAGATCGTAAGGCAGATAGTATATTTCCTTTTGCGTAGGATTCGGTGCAATACCAAAGCAAGTCTTATAATCACCCTTATAAAAAGCATCCAACTCGTGCTTTTCATAGGTGGTTCTCTTCGTATCGGTAAAGTGCGGAAATTCCTTGGGTGCCGCGTTTTTGCGCATCTTTATCTTAGGCTGAATCACACCCTTGTTGGAAGCAAGATCCGCTCTGGTAAAGAAACCACCCGTTGCCTCGGTAACAGAGATCAGCTCATCGCCGTTATAACTTTCAAAGGTAAAGAACAGAAGCGTTGTGGAGCCGTTCTTTACAAAGCGATGGATCTTCAGAACGGTACGGAGCGTATCGCCCACACGGAAGGGACGCTCGCTGTGAGCCGTCATATGGGAGTCGATCGCGCGATAGGAAAGAGTGCCCTTGGAAATGGCATCCAGCCCCATATACGCAATGAGGAAGATCGCAACGTGAGAAGCCTCCGATGCAATCAAAGGACTGATATAGGTATCCCCTGCGCGGAATACGCAATCCTCATCCAGATCGAATTCAGCCACGATGGAAGAGGGACGGAATACGCCAAATTCCGCATCGATGGAAACGATACGGGAAACGAAGAGGAACGGGGGCAAAGGCATTCTTGCACGGACGGGATACTGATCCACATCCTTGTACTTTTCACCCAAAACCGCTGACATGGAGGTATCCGTCATGGTGATGACCTCTTCACGTCCGTACAGATAATTGCGGGAGGCATGGGGGAATTTCATCGCCGCAGGTGCTGTTTCTGCCTGTCTGTAGATAGGAGCAGGCATACCGAGCATCTGCTCATACAGTTTATTCTGCGCATCCATAAAGAGTTTGAAAGCTTTTTCATTATTTATGATCTGACGCTGCAGGATCTCAGAAAATTCCTTGCCGGAAATCGCAGTGCTTCCCGATACAGGTGCTTCAACCACAGAGGAAGCATAATTTTCCACGGGAATTTCTCTTCTTGCCGCATCACCACGGAACGAAAGCTTGGAAAGCAGCTTTTTATATTCAAAGGATACATTGCTCGCCAACAATACGGCGCAAAGATTCAAAAGCATATCCGGAGCCTCTGCCGCGGAATAAAGAGAAGCAACCACGGCATCCTTTTTGTTTTTCAGCGTAGCCGCCGCCCAGGTACCACACATCTGCGTGGTGCTCAGGTCAATAAAAACCCTACCCCCCTCGTTATAGAGCGCCTTTACGGCTGTAGCATAGTCCACCGTCTTGGTTAACAACGCGGCGGTATTTTCCGCCATCATTTCGGGGGTGTCATCCATAGGCTTTAGGAAATGTGTACTGAACATTTTATAGTCAAGCGACTTCATGCGTACACCGGCTTCCAGCAAACCGTTTCGGACACTCTCAGAAAAGGATGCAACGACGGGCGTATGGATGTAGTTTGCAAGATTCAGTTCACTGGCAACACAGCCTGTTTCTTCGATCAGCTTGCGAAGCGCACTGCGCTCACCGGTAAGAATTACATCCTCATCAGAGCCGATGATCGGAACGAAAGCGCCATCATATTTTTCTGCCGCCTTTGCAATCGTTTCAGCATTTCCCTTTACATAAAATTTAGTAAAGCCATCCGTCTCACGTCCGAGATATTCGTTCAAAGGAGCGTCGTCTCCGCGAAGCATCGCTTGAAGTGCATCCTTCACATGAGAAATGACCTCGCCCACATCGCAAGCAGAGCCATCGGCATAGCGAAGATGATTCAGAATATTCGCCATCTCGCCCATGCTCGCACCGGACATCACGTCGGGTTTGATACCGATGCTATCAAGCAAAGCGGTTACGCAATAGTTTACAACGATATCAAAGAGATAATCGGAAAGGAACACGTCCTTATCGCCTGTAAGGAGTTTATCGGTCTCGAAATAATCGATCTCCTTCTTTGCGCCGTAGAGCGTAAAGAAGAATCTATAGAATGCCTTCGCATTAAACATATTCGCGGGAGGATTCATAAATACGATCTCGGGGCGTGCACAGCCGCGTCGGATATACACGGAACCGGAGGGTCTCTTCCAAACGAAGCCTTCTTCTAGCAACTGATCCGCATTCTGCAGTAAATCGTTGATATCTTCGTCCAAGGTATCAAAGGAATCCGCGAGTAAGATGATGGTATTTGTATTTTCATTTCTGTCCGCCAGATCGGGAAGCAAAGTCTCCATGGCGATTTTCAGATCGTTTTCTTTTTTTAACGCGTTCAGCTTCTGTACGGCTTCATCCACCGTGTAAAACACGATGGGAAGCAAATATTTCTTTGCCGTATAGGTGCGAACCGCAGGAATCTTCGGTTCGGTCAACGTAAGATGCAAGCCATCACAGTTGAGTTCTTTGTTGCGTCCGTTTTCGGAATCCCAGAAGCGATAAAGAGTCTCTCTGTTATCCAAATGCAGAGCATAACGGATCTCCAGCGCAGAAATAAGAAGCTTCATAAGTCCGTCGCGTGCATTTTCGCCGTCTCCGTCTTTGATCTCTAAGCGCGCAAAGCCGCTTTCCTCCTGTGTGAGCGCCATCGCAAGCCAACCATTCTCACAATGGGACAAAAGCAGTGCGTTTTCGGGCGCGGCTTCCAGCATTTCACGAAGGCTGCCGCAGACTCTCTGCTCACCCAAACCAAGTTCGCTCATATAGCAATCTTCAATCGCCGTATCTGTCAAAACGCAAAGAGGCGCTCCCGAAGTATATTGCAAGGCCTCTTCTACGGCAAGAGAAAGAGAATCTGCAAGCTGTTTATTTGAAATATCAGTACCGGCAATAACGGATTCTGCCAGCGCTTCACAGCCGGGTGTCTTACCCAGGCAGACGCCGATACCGGCAATGGTATAGGATTTATTCATTATGGCTCCTTATTCTGCCGGACGAGTAGCATCCACCGGCTTGTCATTATTGGAAATCAAAATTTGTCCGTACGGCAGACCGCAAAGGAATTCGTTTGCGAAATAGCCTGCGCCAACGTCCATAGGGATCAGCACATATCCCTTTTCCGTGAGGGTCTTACGGTAGATATAGTCCATCATACCGCCATCCCACGCACCCCAGTTGATGGCGAGCGTCTTACAATTCGGATATTTTTTACGGAAACGGTGAGCAAACTTATCCAGAAATTCATTGCCGGCAGCATAATCCATCTGTCCATCGTTGCCAAAATAGCCTGCAACGGAGCTAAAAGCGACCACCAGCTTCAATTTTTCTTTATCCACACAGGAAAGAAGGTTACCAAGTCCCTTATATTTCGTATCAAGCACCATGCGGAAGCGCTGCATATCTTTATTCCAGATCTTGCAATCTGCCAGCAAACCAGCGCCATGAATGATACCACGCACAGGACCAACCTCACGTTGAATTTTCTCCATGGTCTGCAAGAGATTCTCTCTGTCGTTGACGTCGCAGGAGTAGTAATATACCTTGCATCCCGTCTCCTCAAGCGTGCGGAAGGTAACAAGCATCTCTCTTTGTGCCAAAATGGCTTTTGCTTTCTTCTCGATATCACTGAAGGAGCCCTTATAGCCCGCCGCCTTGAAACGGCGAGCGATCAAGGTCTTCATTTCCTTGAGATCGGGGATTTTTGCAGATTCTTCATCATCCATGTGTTCTTCTCTGATCGCCGCACGGCCAAGAATCACAAGCTTACAGGGTGCTTTCTCCATCAGCGCAAGAACGCATTTGGCGGTAACGCCTCGGCTGCCACCCGTAACAAGAATCACATCATCCGCATGATAGGGACAACGGTTTTCCTCGGCAATAACATTTGCAAATACACCGTTTACAGACCAACGCTTCCCATCCGCAGTTCTTCCGATTTCGGGCCAAACGTCATGTATATGCAATTCATCCTCTGTGATCTCAAGCATCCTATCCATCGAAACAGTCGGTTCAAAGTCGATAAGCTTCACATGTGCATATTCCCCAAATTCGATGGAAAGCGTTTTTGCGATACCATTGAAGGTGCCGTAGGCATAATGATCGCTTTCGCCGTTGAAGCCCAGTTTTCCGTCAAGGAATGTCGCAAAGAAGATCATACTCTTGAAGCTCGGCTTCAAAGCACGGATGTAGATGGTATAATGCTTGATCAGATTCGCCACCGTCATGGTATGCTCGTAAATGCGTGCATCGATATCACCTTCGTCATAAGTGTTGGCAGGGATCACAAGCCCCGTAATAGGTCCTTCATTGGCGGTTGCCGCAATCAGATCTGCCGCTTCCTCTTCAGAAAGATTCCCATCGATATGCTTGATAGTCAATCCCCGTTCTGCAAAGAATTTCGCCAATGTCTGCGTGCGAGAATCCCGATTTCCCACCAAAAGCAAAATGCCATAGGCAGGGATCATGCTTTCGCCACGCGTTCCGCTTACATTTTCATAAGGATGTATTTCAAAACGGCGCACCGTTCCGGGATCGGAAAGGTCTAAGTGATCGATGGCAGGATTGGGAATTCTTTTTGCTTGAGGTGCCATCTTTGCCACAGGGATGGTAGCTGTTTGCGCCAGCATCCCACCAAGCTGCTTCTGCGTTTGCATCAGCTTTTCAAAAGCCATGATCTCGGTTTCGCCGAAAGCGGCCGTGAGAGCAAGCACATCATCGGTAAGGGTCCTTCCCATAAGGAGCGACAAGCGCTCCTCCTGGGAATTCCAAAAGTCCTTCAGACTCTCTGTCTGAGGATCGTATTTTCTGTTTTCCATAAGGATTCTCCTTATCCAATCTGGGAGAGATACGAAGCAATTTCCTCCACGGTAGACATCGCGGATAGTTCTTCGGTCTGATCGGGCGTTAAAGTAATACCCAGCTTTTTCAGCACGTCAGCAAAAATTTCTACGCGCTTGATGGAGTCGATACCGAGATCCGCCTCGAGCTCCATATCGTTATCGATCATATCCTCGGGATAGCCGGTTTTATCGGCAATCGCAGAAAGGATGATTTCATTCAATTTGCCGTTGGGTACGGCGGTTGCAGGTTCAGCTTCCACCGAGAGCGTGGGTTCAGCGTCCTGCTTGGGTTCAGAGGAGATCTCCGCTTTTTCTGAGGGTGCAGAATCGGAAAGCGAATTCAAGTAAGCAACCATTTCGGAAATACGGCTGATTCCGCTAAGCTCCTCTACGTTCTCTTTTGTGAAGATGCCGCCAAGGGAGCTATTGACCATGGACAAAATCTCCACGCGCTTGATGGAGTCGATACCAAGATCCGCTTCAAGCTCCATATCCTCGTCGATCATATCCGTGGGATAGCCGGTCTTGTCTGCGATCGCCTCCGTAATCAGCGCATACATATCAGTGGTGGGCTTTGCCGTTTTTTCAGCAGTCTCGACTACATCCGTTTTTGGCTCAGTTGCTTCCACAGGAATGGGCTCTTCCACAGGAGCAGATACCTTCTGCGGTACAGGCGGTGCAACAACAGGTGCCTCTGTTTTAGGAACATAAATCTCCGCCTTGGGTGCAGGAGCTACTGTGGGCGCAACCACGGGTGTAGCTACCGTCATGGGCGTATTCATAGCATTGCCGAAATACGCTTCCAGCGCTCTCATTGAATTGTTCTGGAAAAGCGTTACACAATTCAAAACGTTTTCCTTCTCCTTCTCTGCGCTGACCTTGGAGAGCATATCGGATGCCGCTTGCATCTGATGTGTTTGAACATCCATAAACTTACTGAACACCTCAGCATTTGCGGAATATGCACCGGCTACGGGTGCGGACTTCGTTTCCATGGGCTTTACTACCTCTTTTATCACTTCTACTTCTTTTACAACTTCTACTTCCTTGATAACAGTCTTTGGCTCCTGCGCCTTCTTCATAATATCAATAATACGCTGATCGGGGAGCAACGCATCATCCATTGCCTTTTTGTGCTGTGGCAAAAGGAAGCTCTTCATTTTTACGGTATATGTGGTCTTGCTCTTCTTGGGGATCAGATCTTCGTCATGGGGCGCACGATAGGGATCATCCTTGACGGAAACACCGAGCACCGCAAGCTGTGCCATGGCAAATTCCAACTGTTCCGCGGAATTTTTATCCTTTTCGGGACAAAGAGCAACGGCGGTATAATCCTTACCCGCAAGGCAATCCTTCAAAAGACCTGTCAGCACCTTTCCGTTTCCGACCTCAACGAAGATACGAGAACCATCCGCATATGCCTGCTCTGCCGCAGTACGGAAAAGAACGGGGTTAAGGAGCTGTTTTTCCAGCAGATCCGCGATATCAGCGGTGTATTTTCCACCGGTCGCGTTCGCATAAACTCTGTCTGCTGTGCCTGCAAACGCCACGCCATCGAGATATGCGCGGAACGCTTCCGAGGCTTCCTTCATATAGGGGCTATGGAATGCACCCGAAACCTTCAAACGGACAGACTTGATTCCCTTTTCGGTCAGTCTTGCTTCCAATTCCGTGATGCCTTCCACGCTTCCCGAAGCAACGGTCTGCGCGGAACTGTTTTCGTTTGCGATGTAGACGTTTTCGATATCTTTGCAGATCTCAGTCAACGTCGCCTTATCGGTCATGCAAGCCGCCATTGCAGCGTTGGGATCCGATTTGCTCATAAGCGTGCCACGCACCTTCGCCATCGCGATCAACGTTTCGTAATCAAGAACACCGTCCGCCCAAAGCGCGACAAGCTCACCAAAGCTATGGCCTATGAAAGAGTCCGCATTCAGACCTCTTCTGTTTACGATCGTATACAAGCCTGCTTCGGATGCCGCAAGAACGGGCTGGGTGTTGGCTGTATTGTTGATCGCGCGCTGTGCTTCGCTCCATTCGTCTGCGGTGAGCGCCTTGGGATAAAGAATTTCGGAAACGGTTTTTTCGCCTGTTTTCAGCAGTACGTTATCAGCCTTACCGATAGCAGTGCGCAGTTCGGGATAGTTGATGGATGCTTCGGAAAGCATATTCACTGCCTGTGTACCCTGTCCGGGGAACAAAACCGTAACCTTACCTTCGATGGTTTTGCTATTGTAAGCGATTCCCTTCTGTGTGAAGGAATCCGCGGTATTCTTTTTCAAAAGTTCGAGTGCTGTCGCACATTTTTCAGCCGCTTCTTCGGGTGTTTTTGCTACAAACGCTAAGCGATATTTGCCGTTACCTGCGTTTTCATAGCGATATTCATCCGCATAAAAAGAAAGAGGAGAGGAAGCAAGTGCGGCGATCTTATCTGCCAAAGCTTCCTTGGTGTCTGCGGTGAAGAGCACGCCCGTGGGCGCCGCCCCCACACGATAAGCACCGCTGTGCTCACCCGTATATTCCTCAAGCACAACATGGAAATTCGTGCCGCCGAAGCCGAAGGCGCTGGCACCTGCACGGCGGATAGGCTGTTCATCGTTGATGATCCAGGGCTGAGATTTCTTGAGTACTGTCAAACGGCTGTCGATGAGAGCCGGATTGGGCGTTTCCATATTGATGGAGCTCGGAAGAACCTTATGATGCAGAGCAAGCGCTACCTTCATGCAGCCTGCGATACCCGCCGCAAGTCTCATATGACCAACCTGACTCTTGACGGATCCGATAACAGTCTTTCTCTTATCGCTGTCAGGAAAAGCGGCGATTACGGAGCTGACCTCGCAAGCATCGCCTGCGGCAGTACCTGTGCCATGCGCTTCGATCAGACCGATGGTATCCATATCGACACCGCTGTTTTCGTACGCGCGGTTAAGCGCACGCACCTGTCCCTCCTTGCTGGGAGCATAAATACTCTTCGCGCGTCCGTCGGAGGAGGAGCCACTTCCGCAGATCACGGCGTAGATCTTGTCGCCGTCGCGCTCTGCGTCGGAAAGACGCTTGAGAACCATGATACCAACGCCATCGCCGATGATCATACCATCAGCATTGGCATCAAAGGGTTTGATTTTTCCCGTCTTGGAGCTAGCGGGGGTTTTGGTAAAGGAAAGATAGGAAACGGGAGAGTTATCAAGATTGGCACCGCCACAAAGCATCACGTCCATGTTTCCGCTTACAAGCTCGTCAACTGCGAATTTGACAGCACCAAGAGACGCACCGCAAGCCGCGTCCACGGAACAGGAAGTACCGCCGAGGTCAAAGCGGTTCGCAATACGTCCGGCAACCACGTTGGGGATATACCCGGGGTTATCATCCTCAGACCATTCGTGCTGAGTCTGGAGGAACTTTTCAACAATCAGATCTGCCGCTTCCTCCGGAACGCCGTTATTCACGAGGATCTTGCGAATATTAAAGCGCTGTGTGCGGCAATGAAGACTGAAAACGTGGCTCGCTGTACCGGCAGACATGATAACGCCTGTCTTTTCTCTGTTAAAGGGGCGAGCATTTTTGCCGTAATAGCCGGCATCCATGAGCGCCTGACGAGCAACCACCAAGCCGAAAAGCTGTTCGACCGCAGTATGCTCCATCACCTTCGGGGAAATGCCAAATTCTTTCGTATCAAACTCAATGGGACCGGACTGACCCCCCATCTTACAATAGCTTACGTCAGGCACATTGGGATCGGGATTGTAAAATTCCTCCTGTTTCCAAAATTCGGGCTCTACTTCCTTGATGGAATCCTTCCCTTCCACAATATTCTGCCAATACTGTGTAAAATCCATGGCACCGGGAAACACACAACCCATACCAATAATCGCAACTTTTTCCTTCATATGTAAATATCTCCTTACATCAACAATATATAAAATCAGAATTTGCGGAATCGTTCGTAGCGTCTTTGTACGATATATTCCGGTGAAACACCATCATAGGATTTCAAAAAGTTTAGAATAGCTCCATACATAACAGATGCAATTTTATCCGCCGTTTCGACCGTCGCACCGCCAAATTCGGGAATGATCCGATCAATAATATTCAAGCCTGCCAGATCCTGTGCAGTGAGCTTCATAAGCTTTGCCGCCTCTTCCGCTTTCCCTTCCGTTTTCCAAAGAATCGCTGAATAGCCTTCGGGAGACAAGATCGCATACGTAGAATTTTCAAGCATCCAAACCTCGTTACCCGCCGCAATGGCAAGCGCACCACCGCTTCCGCCTTCGCCAATCAAAATACACAAAGTTGGAACCTTCAGCCCCGCCATGGTCATGATGGATTCGGCAATCGCAGTTCCCTGTCCGCGCTCCTCAGCATCCACACCGCAAAATGCACCCGAGGTGTTGATCAGAGCGATAACGGGACGGCCAAACTTTTCCGCCTGCTTCATCAGTCTGATCGCTTTGCGATAGCCTTCCGGCTTCGGCATACCGAAATTACGATAAACACGCTCCTGCAAGGACTTGCCTCTCATGTTGGCAAGAACTGTTACAGGCTGATCATTGAAAAGCGCCAGACCGCCGATGAGCGCATGATCATCACCGAAAAGGCGGTCGCCATGAAGCTCTCTGAAATCCGAAAATATTCTTTCGATATAATCCATCGCTGTAGCGCGGTCTCCATCGCGGACCATCTTCACCTTTTCCCAAGCGGTCTTGTTGCTTTCAACCTGCAAGAGCGTGCCGTTGGGCGAAAGCTTATGGCCGTGTCTTCTGAGATAGTGGTGTTCACGATGAACAGGATGTGTGAAAAGCAAATAATGCAGCGTATTTTTCAACGCATGGCGTTCCACAACACGGTCAACCATACCATGTTCCAGCTGGAACTGTGCTGTCTGAAAATCATCCGGCAACTCCTGACCGATCGTTTGCTGAATCACTCGACGACCGGCAAATCCGATTCGCGCTTGCGACTCCGCCAGGATCACGTCCGCCAAAGTAGCAAAGCTTGCGGTTACACCGCCCATGGTAGGATCTGTCAACACGGAGCAGTAAAAAAGCCCTGCATCTGAATGACGCTTGACAGCAGCAGCCGTCTTTTCCATCTGCATAAGAGAGATAATACCTTCCTGCATTCTTGCGCCGCCCGAGCAGCAAAAAAGAATAACGGGGAGCTTTCTTTCCGTTGCACGCTCAAACGCGCGGGTGATTCTTTCTCCCATTGCATGACCCATGCTGCCAATCATAAAATTCGGATCACAAACGCCGATGACGGTCTCATGTCCGCCGATCTTGCCCCATCCGATGGTAACAGCCTCCGTATTGCCGCTTTTTTCGCGCGCCGCGATCAGTTTTTCTCGATAACCGGGTGTTTCCAAAGGATCGCAAATACCAACGTCCTCAAACCAAGGCTCAAAAGCACCGTCATCCAATACCATCACCAGACGCTCCTTCGCGCCAATGGGCATATAATTTCCGCAATTCGGGCAAATATAATGCTTATGCCAAATATCGTTTCCGGTATATTCCGTTTTGCACTTGGAGCAGGTAACCTTGATACTGCCAAGATCAATATTGATCAATGTTCCTCCGGAATAACCGGATCTATTATGTCTTTTTTTCCAAAACATGGACATATTTATTCTCCTATCTAAACTGCCGTACATCCGACAGCTCCAATGTATACGCTTTATCTTTCGAACAAAAGCTCAATGTGTACCCATCCTTCGGCATATGCTGTAAGCATCGAATCTGTGATTCATGCTTTCTGACGCTGAAGGATCGCATATCTCCACACAAGCCCGTTCCGATATATTTCAAATAACTTTCTTTGCCGGTCCAGATCTCATAAAAGCGTTCCTCGATTCGGCTGTCGCTCTGCCAAACGTAATCCATCTCATCATGAGCAAAGCAACTCTCCGCAATCATCCTCATATCCGTACCGGGAGAATGCCGCTGAAGATCTACGCCAATCTCACTGTCTCCACAAGCCATCACAACGTATTGACCTGAATGAGAAAGATTGTAGTAGAATCCTTCGCGGTTCTTTACATACGGCTTTCCGTATTTATTTTTGATGATTTGAAAATCATTTGTATTCAACGCAAGCTTCAGAAGCGCTTCCGCCATGATACAACGCAATTTATCCTCATATCTTCGATAGCGGTCAGCTCTGCGCTTTCGTTCCTCAGAAGCACTTTCGTAGAGCCTTTCGAAAATCCGCTCATCCACAGAGGATGTATCCGCACATAAAATTCGGATCATTTATTTTCCCCTGCAAGACTTCTCTCGCGTATCATCCCAAAAAACTGATCGTGTCTCATCGGCTTGCAATAATAGAAGCCCTGTCCATAGCGACATCCGGTGCTTCTCACAAATTCATCCTGTTCAGATGTTTCAATGCCTTCACAAACTACATCTGTGCCAAGATCGATGAATGAGGTAACCAATGCGCGGAATGCCTCTTTTTCCTCCTCGCTCTTCGCGTTTTGAAGAACGGAGCGATCGATCTTGACGATATCCAAAGGGTAATTCAAGAGATCGTTCATGGAAGTAACACCCGTACCGTAATCATCAAGAATAATGCGAAAGCCTGCGGCTTTCAGCGTCTTCAGATTTTCAATCAACTGAGGTTCGTTTTCATTTTGATCTCGTTCGGTGATCTCCACCGCCAATCTATCATGGGAAACGCCATAGTTGTTTGCAAGTCGAATCAGATCCTGTGCGATTGTGGATCCCGAAAGCGTTTTTCTGCTGAAATTACAGGAAATGCAATCCATCTTTTCGCCTTCTGCCAGTGATTTCTGAAGCCACACACAGCTTTTTCTGAAAATATAAAGATCAAATCGGTAGTACAGATCCAAAGCCTCTATAACAGTCAAAAACACATCCGGGAAAATGACGCCTCGCTCCGGATGCTCCAAACGGGAAAGCACTTCCCCCTCAAAAACGGCATTGTTTTGGAAGTCAACCACCGGTTGTATCACCAAAGAGAAAAAATCGCGATCCAAAAATTCCGTCATTCTCTCCTTCAACTCTTGAAACTGCGTCATCTGCGCGGCAGGCATGATAGTTTTTTTCTTATTCAGCAATTCCATAAAATCAATTTGTACCCTTTCTTACAAATATTTTTCCGTATAAAAAAAAAAAAACCGCTCTATATGTATGTTCAACTGACCGTCCTCAAAAAGCAGACGGCAAAGAACAAACATAATAGACCGGTTGCGCTATTTACTCCATATTGTGCAAGCGCCCATATACACACAATACTTCGTGGTAATTCTATTACTGCTATTCACTTTGTCTTAAGTTTACCATTAAAATCCGTTTTTGTCAAGCCTTTTTTTATTTATAATTTTATATTTTTTCAGGAATCTTGCCCCTCTCTGTTGACAAAATCAAATCGGAAGTGATATAATTCTAAATAAAAATCTTCCTAATATTTATTATATTATGAACCGTTCTTTAGGAGTGTACTTATGAAACATTCTGAAGCTTTGAAACGGATATCCGTTATCCTTCTTTCTTTGGTACTGATTGCATTTATGTGCTTTTTCATATACATATATCATAACGAAAGCATATCTGTCTATCGAGCAGAGCCCATTTTCGGATACGATGTTTATTCCAATATGAGCATGGAGCTTGTCAATGATAACAATGCGCCTGCCGGTGTACGAAAAATATATCAAGGATATCTTCCATCCGACCTATCCCAAGAGGATTATCTTTTCTTCAATATTTCCCATCATAGCATAGAGGTCTACCTCGAAAATGAATTGGTATACAGCCTTATCGGTGCGGCAGATAACCATATCGCAAAAAATGTCAGCAGCAACTGGTGTATCCTTCATATGGGAAAAGATCATGCTGAAAAAGAAGTTACCGTCGTGCTGACACCTCTTTTCGAAGCGGCAATCGGCAAAACACCGGAATTTCTTTTGGGATCTCCATACGCCATCACCGTCGATACCATCGTCAGTGAAATGCCTCTGCTCATCTTGTCCGCCCTGTGTATCCTGCTTGGCATTTTCGTCGTTTCCGTATTTTTGTATTTCCGCCTCATTCTGAAAACCGATAACAGCGGAACGATCTATCTCGGTCTTTTTTCCATAGCCATAGGACTTTGGAAGCTGACCGACCTACGTTGCATATCGCTATTGATGCCCGAACGTGCATTGAGTCTCGGATATATCAGCGTAGGCTCCCTGTTCCTTACGGGCTTATGTCTGATTTCATATCTTTCCACACTTTTCTTAAAGGGAAGAAACCAATTGCAACACCTCTTTTCATGCATGGCTTCTCTGATATGTTTGACTGTGTTAATCATGCAGCTCTTCGGAATTGCGGAGATCCGTCAGAATTTGATTTACAGCCATATCCTGCTGATCGTCGCCATCCTGTCCGCGCCTTTGACCATGATCATCAATCGAATCATCTACAAAAGCTGGGAATTGAAAAAAACTTGGAAGCTACTGATTCTCTTGGTCTTGGGAATTGTTGTGGATCTGATATTCTATTATCTCAACAGCAAAAACGGACTCCTCAGCTTTTCCATTATGGGACTGATCATTTATACCTTGATCGTTTTCTTGATGAATGTGCAAGACTCCACGAGAAAGGCGTACACAGACGGTGGAACCGGACTTGTCAACCGCGCCCGTTGGATCGAGCTTATGAATAAGGATATTTCCCCTTCAAAGCCTGTCGCGATTCTGATGATCGACTTGAATGGTCTAAAGCAAGTCAACGATACCTTGGGCCACAAGTTCGGAGACCAAATCATCTGCCAACTCTCTGACATTCTGCGAAAAACACTTCCCCTTACCAGTGTGATCTGCCGTTGGGGCGGCGATGAATTCACCGTACTTTTGAACAATATAAATCGTGCACAACTCGATCTCCAAATCCATAGGATCCTTGCGGAAAGCGAGAAGTACAATGCCGAGCATCCTGAATTGCCGCTCCATTTTGCCATCGGCGATGCGCTCTCATCAGAGCATCCCGACGCTTCCCGACTGGAGTTGTTCCATTTGGCAGACGAAGAAATGTATCGGAGCAAAAAAACATGGTATTCTCAGCAATAAATTTATATGATCACATCGATATCTCCAAACCACCGTTATCGGTGGTTTGTTTTTTGTGTAAACAGAATACCGCCGAGGATACCTAAACGGATATCCTCGGCGGTTTCTTCATTTCAAAAACTGATTTACATGGACTTCAATATTCCGTCGTCCATTTTCAAGATGACATCTGCTTTCTCTGCCACCTCTGTGGCGTGTGTAATGATGATAACACATTTTTCATATTTATGTGCCAGATCAACGAGGATCTGCACGATATTCTTACTGTTTTCGTTATCGAGATTCCCCGTTGGTTCATCCGCGAGAATGATTTCGGGGTCCGTTGCGATCGCGCGGGCAACAGCGATCCTCTGTTGCTCACCGCCCGAAAACTGCGTACTGCGTTTTTTGAATTGTTCTCTTTTGATGCCAACCAGTTCAAGCATTCCCTCGGCACGCTTGCGTCTATCGCCCTTATACTTTGCAAGCTCAAGCGAAAGCTCCACGTTTTCAAGAGCGGTAAGCTGCGGAAGCAAATAGTAGCTTTGAAAGATCATGCCGATATGCTCGCGTCGAAACTGATCGCGGTCCATGCTTTTTAGACTTTGACCATGATACCAAATGTCTCCATCTTTCGGCACGTCGAGTCCCGCCATCAAAGACATCAAAGTAGATTTTCCGCTTCCCGAACGACCAACGATTGCATAAACCGTTCCCGTGTCAAATGCGGCGCTCGCTTCCTTGAGAGCATGAACCGCTCCCGCTCCTGTTTTATAATCATATGATAATCCGCTTATTTTCAAAATTGCCATCAGTCGTTCTCCTTCATATAAATTTCATGAATACGTTTGAAGCATTTGTCCGTTTCCGTTACGGATATGTTAGCATATAATTTATGATAATTCTCAAGACTAATCAGAATATCCGTTCCTGAGCAGTAATCATTATCCTTATATGTACCGAGAATGGTATATCTTGCCGTAGACGGCGGCATCTTATTCGGTGTAATTGCGGCATCAAAGCCGGAGACATAGATCTGTGTATACATATTTCGATCT
>JBGVLA010000206.1:0-29185 GCA_045124015.1 Eubacteriales bacterium
GGAAAATATAAAAAGATGGAAGGATTTTGATCCATGAAGAGCATTGAAAAAGCAACGATGGCATCCTTAGAGGCCATTATGAAGATATACGAGGATGCGAGAGCGTATATGCGCGCCACAGGTAACGCGACCCAATGGGCAGGCGGTTATCCTTCGGAGACGCTGATTCGTGAGGATATCGAAAAGGGAAATTTTTATCTTTGTGTGGAAGAAGGCGCGATCTGCGGTGTCTTTTATTATGCAGAAGAAAACGACCCGACTTATACCACGATCTATGACGGTGCATGGCTGAACGACAAGCCCTATGCAGTCATCCATCGCATCGCCGTTTCGCGCGATAGCCACGGGAAGGGCGTTGCGGCGTTTATTTTTGATTCCTGCTTTGCGAGATTCGGAAATCTCAAGATCGATACACATAGAGATAATCTCCCGATGCAAAGAGCGCTTGAAAAGCGTGGATTTATTCGTTGCGGTATCATCCATCTTGCAAACGGGGATGAACGCATCGCGTTTCAGAGAGAAAACTGATATTTTTTGAGCGAAAACGGTGTTCGAAATGTTGTAAATGTCAAAAATAGAAGAATTTTTTGTCTATTTTTCCTTTTTCTTGAAAAAAACCTATTTTTTTCAAAAAATCCCATTGAAATATTGAAAAGAATATGGTAAAATAGGAATGGATATCAATATCGAATTCAGAAAAAGGAGTTGATTTTATGACATTTACGACATCTTGCTTGATCGCGATTGTGATCTCCGTGATTTTGATTGCGGAAATTGTAATTGCATCCGTTCTTTGTGCTAAGCTTCGTAAGCACAAGGCAAGGCTCAAGGCGGAAAAAGAAAAACACAAAACTACGCTCCATTCTTTTCTTTTGCTTACGGCGGCAGGAGCGTCGTATCAGATGCCGCTTGTGATCATTTTTGTGCTCTTGTCTTTGGAGATCATTTATTTTGCGTGGATGATCGTTTCTCTTGTGAAAATGCTCAGAGAGACAGAAGACGCAGAGATCGCAGAGGATGTTACGTATGCGGCAACGCTGGTTCGTCATTCGATCACCCTGGAAGAAGCGCACGATGCGCTTTCCGATGATGAAGCACTCCATCTCATCGAGGAAGAGGAGGAAGCAAGCGATGGTACGGTCGCTGTAGTGGGAGCGCACCATTTGGTCCATAAGCGCTATAAGAACAAGACCATCATCAACGTCGATACGCTTTCCCAGAATTTCTCGGATAATGAACACGTCAATCTGAAGACGTTGAAAGAGAAAAAATTGATTCAAGCCAATGCGGATTACGTCAAGGTTCTCGGCAGAGGCACGCTGGATAAAAAATTGTATGTGGAAGCGCACGCATTTTCTGCCGACGCGATCAAAATGGTCGTTCTTACAGGCGGACACGCGATCAAGTTCGTGCATCATCCCCACCATCATGCAATACAGCAGAAATAAATGATACATAGTAAAAAGCCGTCGGCATCGCCGACGGCTTTTTGTATCATCTTTCATATTTATCGCAAAGTGCATCGATCTGGCTTGTGAATTTTGCGAGGTCCTTATTGGCACAGCCCTTGTTCTGTTCAATAACGGCGAGCAGTCGCATACCTGCCATACGAAGCCGTTCAAAGACCATATCGGAGCGTTTGCGTGCAGAATTGTTGTTTTTGGGCGCGACCTTAACGATCTTTGCTTTTTCGGTCTGTTCTCCTGTTGCAAGGTCGAAGGTATCTCCGCTGTAAGGCGCAACGGCCTCAAAGCCGAGCGTTTCCGTGATGGTCTTAGCAAATAGGTCGCAAACGCCGTCGTTTCCGTGGTTGACAAAGACCTTAGTCGGTTTGTTTTGCAGATGTCCAAGCCAATCAAGCATCATATTACGGTCGGCATGACCGCTGATGCCGTCGATTTCGAGAATGTTGGCGTTGACGGTGATCTCCTCACCAAACATCTTGACGTAATCCGCTCCATTCAGAAGCTTTCTGCCGAGCGTGCCCTCCGTCTGATAACCGACGAAAAGGATCGTACTGTCCTCGCGCCAAAGATTATGCTTGAGATGATGGCGCACTCTGCCCGCCTCGCACATACCCGACGCAGAAAGAATGACCTTGGGGGTCATATCGTCGTTGATGGCACGGGAATCCTGCGAGGTTACGGAAAGCTTGAGATTCGGGAAATGAATGGGATTTATACCCTTGTCAAGCAGCTCGAGCGTTTCCTTGTCGTAATACTCACGCATATCGCCTGCGTAAATGTTGGTCGCTTCCACAGCGAGCGGACTATCCACGTATACAGGGAAATTTTGATGGCGTTTGATGAGATTTTTCTCTTTGATGATGCGAAGCAGATAGAGAAGCTCCTGTGTTCTGCCAACGGCGAAGGACGGAATGACGACGTTGCCGCCGCGGTCAAAGGTGTCCTGAATGATGCTCGTGAGCTGGGTTACATAATCGGGACGCTCACCGTGCAGACGGTTTCCATAGGTGGATTCGATGACGACGTAATCCGCTTCGGTCGGCTTTTCGGGGTCGCGGATGAGCGGACGATTGACGTTTCCAAGATCACCCGAGAAGAGAAGCGTCGTGGTTTTTCCGTCTTCTGTGATGGTGAAAAGGATGCTTGCCGAGCCGAGCAAATGACCGGCATCGAGAAAACGAATGGAAATACCGTCAAAAAGCGGAATATCCACGCCATAAGGATACGACTCAAAAAGCGATAAGGTCTTTATGGCGTCGTTCATCGTGTAAAGAGGAACGTAGTTTTCATACCCGGAGCGTTTTGCTTTGCGGTTGCGCCATTCCGCTTCGAATTCCTGAATGTGCGCGGAATCGCGGAGCATGATATCGCAAAGCTTGCTCGTTGCTTCTGTTGCAAAAATAGGTCCTGCATAGCCTGCGGCAACCATCGCAGGCAATTTTCCGGAGTGGTCGATATGTGCGTGAGTGAGACAAATGGCGTCGAGCTCGCCGGGGGCGATGGGAAGCTCGCAATTTTCATAAATATCTGCGCCCTGTTCCATACCGCAATCGATGAGGATCTGTTTTCCGCAAGCATCGAGAAGCGTACAGGAGCCTGTTACCTCATGGGCGGCACCCAAAAATGTCAATTTCACGAATATAACACCTCCATTGTGAATCGATAGGGGATTTCTCTCCATATATAGTATATCATATTTTGTGCATTTCGTCAAGCAAACATGAATTTGGGGGATACTTTTTTATAAAATTGTTGCTATTTCGAGAGAAAAATGGTATGATAAAAGATAAAGAAAGATGGTGAAGATATGAAAAAAATCATGTTTGTCTGCCATGGCAATATCTGCCGAAGTCCGATGGCGGAATTTATATTCAAGGATATGGTGAAAAAACACGGACTTGAAAAAGAATTTACCATCGCATCGAGCGCGACCAGCACGGAAGAGATCTGGAACGGCATCGGCAATCCCGTGTATCCCCCGGCAAAAGCCGAACTGCAAAAGCACGGACTTTCCTGTTCGGGCAAGCGTGCGGTACAGCTTCAAAAGAGCGATTATGAAAAATACGATCTCTTCGTCGGTATGGATAGCGCCAATATCCGCAATATGCACCGCATCTTGGGCGGTGATGCGCTGGGGAAGATCCATAAGCTCATGGATTATACCGACCGCGGCGGCGACGTTGCCGACCCTTGGTATAGCGAACGCTTCGATATCGCATACCGCGATATTTACGATGGCTGCAAGGCGCTTTTGGAAAGCTTGATTTAAGTTCAAAGCAAGCAGATTTTATTACCTATAAAATTTGATATTGTTTCCCGTTCGGCGCGGTTCCGAGGTCGTTCGGCTCGCGATGCCGCGAGCGACTGCATGAACTTGTTCATGCAGAGACCGTTCGGGGAGCCGATTTTGCGACGTTTGAAAATTTGCACTGCGGTCAAGCCGCAGGCTTGCGATTCTTTTCGTACTTTTCTGTTCGTACAGAAAAGTACATATCCTTTTTCTTTCAAAAAGAAAAAGTGGATAAGATCATAAGTAAAATGATAAAAATATATAAACAGAAAGGAACATTCCCATGACAGAAGATTGCAAAAAGCTTTATGATTCCTTAAAAGAGACCTACGTTTCCCGTGAAGAAATTTTCGACGGCTATATCGTCCACCTTGTCAAGGATACCGTGTCTCTTCCCAACGGCGCGCTCGCAACGAGAGAAGTCGCGCTCCATCACGGCGCGGTCTGCGTCGTTCCCGTAACGGACGAGGGTGAGATCATCATGGAGCGCCAGTTCCGTTACCCATTTGACGAGGTCATCTGGGAGATTCCCGCAGGTAAGCTCGATAAGGACGAATTTGACCATCTGGAAGCGGCAAAGCGCGAGCTTCGTGAAGAAACAGGCTACACCGCCGAAACATATACCTTTATCGGTGAACTGTATCCCTCTCCTGCGATCCTCAGCGAAAATATCCATATGTATATCGCAACGGGCCTGAAAAAGGGTGAACAGGAGCTTGACGAGGATGAATTCCTCGACGTTGTAAAAGTCCCCTTTAATAAGGTCGTCGAAATGATCTTGAACGGTGAGATCCCCGACGCGAAAACGCAGACCGCCGTTTTGAAAGCTAAACTCGTCCTCGGTTACTGATGCAATATTTAGATTCGTTTACGCTCCCGAGCGCAAGCGCGGAGGAGGATTATTTTTTGAATTTTCCGCCTGAGCTTGAAATGCTTTGTTATTCACACGAAAGCATTTATCCTTTCAAAATTTTCCCACAAAAACGGCTTTCGCGTATCGAATTTGAACCCATTACGATTTTTTACGGCGGAAACGGCTCGGGAAAATCCACACTGCTCAATGTCATCGCGGAAAAGCTTGGACTTCTTCGCTCGTCCCCCTTTAACGATACGCCGTTTATGAAGGAATATCTGCGCCGTTGTGATCATCGGCTCACCTACGGCAAAAGCGTACCAAAGGAAAGCCGTATCATCACGAGCGACGATGTTTTCGATTTTCTTTTGGATATTCGCTCCATCAACGAGGGCGTTGCCGAAAGAAGGGAAAGCCTCTTTGCGGAATACGATGATTTCCGAAAAGAGATAAACCGTGGCAAAACATTTGAATTTCGTTCAATGAACGATTATGACGAACTGAAACGCCGTAACGAGCTCAAAAAAAGCACCAAATCCGCATTCGTTTCGCGCCGTATGCCCAAAGAGCTTTCGGGCAAATCGAATGGCGAAAGCGCATTTTGGTATTTTACAAATAAGATCGAAGAAAATGCACTCTATTTGCTTGACGAGCCGGAAAACAGTCTTTCTGTGAAGCTTCAAAATGAACTCAGACAATTTATCGAAGATTCTGTGCGATTTTATCATTGTCAGTTTGTCATTTCCAGCCATTCACCGTTCTTGCTTTCCATGAAAGGTGCAAAGGTCTATGACCTTGATGATACACCCGTCCGAGAAAAGCCTTGGACGGAGCTTGAAAACGTGCGGATATACTATGAATTTTTTGAAAGATATCGAGAGCAGTTTGAAAAACAAAATTGAATATCGTTCAATAATATAAAAACCAACAAAAAAATTCTCGGAGGTAATATCATGGCAAGAGAATATCATGTTGCCAAACATGGCAACGATAAAAACACAGGTACATATGAAAGCCCGTTTCTGACGATCTCTAAGGCGGCAAAGCTCGCGGATGAAGGCGATACCGTCATCGTACACGAGGGTGAGTACCGCGAATGGGTCAAGCCCGTAAACGGCGCAAGAACAAATAATCATCGTATCACATACACCGCGGCAGAGGGTGAAAAGGTCATCATCAAGGGCTCGGAGATCCTCACGGGCTGGACGAAGACCGAGGATGGCAAATGGACGGCATCTGTGGCGAATGCGATCTTCGGCGAAGAAAATCCCTACGAAACCGAGGTCAACGGCGACTGGATGATTCGGTCTCTGGACCATCCTTGTCATACGGGCATGGTCTATCTGAACGGCAAGGCACTCCGCGAGATCAATTCTCTCAAAGAGATCGAAGAAACCGAGATGTTTTGGGATGCCAAGGTCGAGGATGATCAGACCGTTTTCACTGTATTTTTCGGTGATGAAGACCCGAACGCGGGACTTGTGGAGATCAACGTCAGAAAATGTTGCTTCTATCCCGAAAAAACGGGGCTGAATTATATCACCATTCGTGGCTTTGAGATGGCACAGTGCGCGACTACGTGGGCGCCCCCGACGACCGAGCAGTTCGGCATCATCGGCACACATTGGTCAAAGGGCTGGATCATCGAAAATAATATCATTCACGATGCGCGTTGCAGTGCCGTGAGCCTTGGCAAGGAGCTTTCCACAGGCGATCACGAAGCGAGCCGTTATCACAGAAAGCCCGGCTATCAGACCCAGCTCGAGGTCGTTTTCAAGGCAAAGCGCATGGGCTGGAGCCGTGAGACCATCGGCTCTCATATCGTTCGTAACAATGTGATTTACGATTGCGGACAGAACGGCATCGTCGGACATCTCGGCAGCGCGTTCAGCGAGATCTACAACAACGAAATTTACAATATCGGCTCGAAAAACGAATATTTCGGCTATGAGATCGCAGGCATCAAGCTTCATGCGGCGATCGATACGCAGGTCCACCATAACAATATCCACCATTGCAGCATGGGCTCTTGGTTTGACTGGCAGGCGCAAGGCATTCACCTTTATAACAATGTGTATCACCATAACTTCAAGGACTTCTGGTTCGAGGTAACTCATGGTCCTCATATCGTTTCCAATAATATTTTCGGCGCGAAATATTGCTTTTTGAACGCCGCTCAAGGTGGTGCATACGTGCATAATTTGTTCTGCGGCGGTATCTATCGTTATGACGTTATCGAGCGCTCCACACCGTATCATTACGCACATTCCACTGATATCAAGGGTACGGCCGTCGTTTACGGTGCAGACGACCGCTATTATAACAACATCTTCCTCAATACCATGACCTCTCCCAGCACACAGTATTTTGCGGGCACGGCGATGTATAACGGCTCTCCCGCAACGCTTGAGGAATACATTGAGCGTGTGAAAAGGCATGGCAAGGGCGACGTGGAGTACTTCATGCGCGAGCGTCAGCCTGCTTATATGGCGCATAACTACTACGGCGATGGTGCGGAAGCCTTTGAGTTTGAACAAGATTCAGTCATGGCCGAAACCGCATCGGCCGTACAGATCATCGAGGAGGAAGACGGACTTTATCTCGAGATCACCTTGGATGAAAGATTTGAAACGCTTGCGACCGATACCATCACGACGGAATATCTCGGCGTTCCCAGAATCACGGAAGAAGTCTATGAAAACCCCGACGGCACCCCGATCCGCATCGATACCGACCTTCTCGGAAAGGCAAGAGGCGAGCGCCCCACCGCAGGACCGATCGAGGGGCTTTGCGCAGGCAAGCAGAGAATCAAGATTTGGAATAAATGATTGAACGAAATTCAATGACATGGAGGTCGTCATGTATCAACTGACAAACGAGGAGCGCATTTCCATGGGCATCAAACCCGTGGAGGATACTTGGGAGCTGGTAAAGCTGATTCCAAGCCCCTATGACCATTATGAATCTTACGCATATCTTGATGGTGATCATGTGTATAAACTGATTCAAGTATATGATGATTGGTATCAAGAAATGACGTTGAATGAAACGCTTTCGGAGGATAGGGTGTTTTTGCTTCCGAAAACGGAAAAAGGCAAACCGCAAAAATTTACGGCTGCGAATCTTGCAAAGCGAACGCCTATCGGCATGGTGATCTCCTATATAAATGGCAATATCACACTTTATAATGAAACAACGCAACAATGTTATTATACAAACGCACACACTGAATACTGTTCAAAATCGATTGGCGAATTTGCGGAATGGGCGAAAAAATGGCAAGCCGCAACCGATGAAAGGCGGCTTGCCGAGATACAATCCTTTGCCAATCGGGCGCGTGTCCATGTGAAATATAAGGAAGGGGACTTCTTCCGCTTTCGTATTGACCGCGACCTGTGGGGATATGGACGACTTCTTCTGAATTATGACAAAATGCGGAAAGAAAAGCAACCATTTTGGAATATTTTCTTTGGCAAACCACTTGTTGTTGCGGTATATCACATCGTAACGGAAGACCCCCATGTGTCGATCGACGAGCTTTCAAAGCTGAAAATGCTACCATCTGCGGTCATCATGGATAACGTGTTTTTTTACGGTGAATATGAAGTTATTGGCAATCGATCGCTTCGCCCCGAGGAAGAAAATTATCCGATTCATTATGGAGAAAGTCGTTCCGCCTTAACGAGAGGGGTAATTTATCTCCAACATGGTCGGGCGTTTCGTATGCTTCCCGACGAGAAGCTCGTTTGCGAGCAGGGCTTTGCGTTTGCCGCAACATCATGGAGGGTGCATCAAGTAACAGTCGATATTTTGCGTGCATGTATCAAGGAAAATTCCAATGCACCATATTGGAGGATGATCCCCAGGGGATTTGAGCGCGGCGATTTGCGAAGCCCGCGTTTTGCCAAAGAACGCGAAGCGGTCTTTGCGCAAATGGGACTTTCGGAAGATGAAATCAAATTCAAAAACTGAACGAAATTCAATCCGAGGTGCAACCATGAAAATCATAACTAAAAATATGGAGTTCTTGGGTAAGAACGAGCGTGAAAAGCGATATGATCTTTGCTTGCATGGTGATATTTCGTTGGAAGTCAACGGAAAGACGATGGCAAACGAGGAGGCGAGAACGCTCAGCGCCGCGGCGTTGCGCTTTCTTCGCGCAGCGTTCGGAAATCATTTTTATGGCGCAGAGGAACATATGATTCCTTGTTGCGGTCATGAAATGTACGCATCCGAGGACGGAAAGACGGTGCATATATTCGGCTGTCCGTATGGCTTTGATTTTGATGTTTTGCATGAAAATGGGGAACTGATTTTCCGCTTTGAAAACGGAAACACAGAAGTGGTCCTTTTTACTGAATATCGTTCAGCGGTTCTTGCTTTTGCGGAAGAAGTGGAAGCGTTTTACCGAGAAAGTCCTCCGCGCGAAACGGATGGTTTGGCAGATTTTGAAAAAGACGGTTTTTTCGCCTTTTGGTGTGAATTTTCCTTCTTAAAAGAGCGTTTGCAGAATACGTTTTCGGTGCAACCCGATTTTCGTTTGCAACTTGACGATTACACCGAAATCGATGCGGGACACTTCATCAATGTCGTCCGCTCCGGCATCAATTTTGGAAACTTTGACTTTGTTCATTTCCGCGAATGTGCTTATCATTATCAAAAGCTTCATGGTGGCGATGGCGCTTTGATTGGTGAATGTGATGTGTCTTGTGAAAATCCTTTCATCATGTTTTATACATCACCGAAACCCCTGCGTGTCAGATTCCGTGATAAAACAAAACTGAACGAAATTCAAAACCAAATCTTTGATTTTGGCTACATTATAAAAGAGGCGACGATATGCAACGAGAAGAAGCTTTAGCATTTGCTTTGACGCTTCCGCATGCCGTGGCGGATAAACCGTTTGAGGAAGATTTTGACACGACGGTGCTTCGCCATGGCGCGGGAGGCAAATGGTTCGGACTGATCATGAACATTCCGAAAAAGCGTGTCGGCATTGAGGAAGACGGCATGGTCGACGTATTGAATCTGAAGATCGATCCCGAGGAATCGTATGCCGTGCGCGAAATGTTCGAGGGGATCATTCCCGCGTATCATATGAATAAACGCCATTGGATATCGGTCATCTTGAATGATACGGTTCCAATGGAGTTTTGTGAAATGCTGATTCAAAAAAGCTATGATTTGACACGGAAAAAGATCAAAAAGAAGATATAAAAAGGAGAACGCTTTGACGTTTCAAGAATTTATCGAAACTTATCACATAAAACTGAATAACGCTCAAAACGAGGCGGTGCAAGCGGTGGAGGGCGCGGTGCTCCTTTTGGCAGTGCCGGGAAGCGGAAAAACGACCGTGCTTGTAACGAGACTCGGCTATATGCTGTATTGCCTTGGCATCCATCCGTCGTCCATTCTCACGATGACCTATACCATTGCGGCAACGCATGATATGCGTGCAAGATTTTGTTCCCTTTTCGGGAACGAATTTCGTGATATGCTTGCATTTCGTACGATCAATGGTGTATGTGCCAAGATCATTCAAAGCTATGAGCGCTTGACGGGCGGTTCAGCCTTTGAGCTTCTTACGGATGAAAAAGAGATCGCCGCCATTTTGGCGGCGATCTATCGTGATACGGTTCTTGGCGATTTCCCGACGGAAAGTGATATTCGTATCGTTCGAACCAAGATCACTTACGTCAAAAATATGATGCTGACGGAATCGGAGGTCAAAGGGATCGACCAAGAATTGAAGATCCCGTTTTCTTCGATCTATCGAAAGTATTGCGCTGAGCTCAAGGCGCGCCGCCGCATGGATTATGACGATCAGATGATCTATGCGTATCGCATTTTGAAGCAATATCCCCAAGTGTTGAACGAAATTCAAGAAAAATATTCATATATATGCGTGGATGAAGCGCAGGATACCTCGAAAATCCAGCATACCATCATCACAATGTTGGCAAAGAAAAGCGGAAATCTTTTTATGGTGGGAGATGAAGATCAGAGCATTTATGGCTTCCGTGCGGCATATCCCGAGGCGCTTTTGGATTTTGAGAAAACGTATCCGAACGCAAGGATCTTAAAAATGGAAGAAAATTACCGTTCCGATGGATATATCGTCGAGTCGGCTGATCGATTTATTCAAAAAAATACGCTCCGCCATCCCAAAACGATGAAGGCGACGCGAGCAAAAAAGAACGAACTGCAAGAGATCGTCATGAATTCCCGAACGGCGCAATATGCGTATCTTTTGAAGGTGGCGGCAAGCTGCAAAAAAGAAACGGCGGTGCTCTACCGCGATAACGAAAGCGCGATCCCGCTTATCGATATTTTGGAGCGCCATTCTGTTCCGTATCAGATCCGCGCGATCGATCCGACCTTTTTTACGCATCGCGTTGTCCAGGATATCTCCGCCATCATTCGCTTTGCGCTGGATCCCTATGATACGGATGCATTTATGCAGATATACTATAAGCTTACGACGTATTTGAATAAAGCGACGGCGATGGCGATGGTGAATCTTTGCAAGGCGGGGCATGGCTCCGTATGGGATGCGCTTGATTTGGTCGAGGGTGTAAACGGCGGTACGCGAAAAAGCTGTCGCGCGGTGCAGGGACAGATGTATAAGATGCTTTCCGACCGTGCCAATACCGCGATTTATCGCATCGATCAGCTCATGGGATACGGCGAATATCTGGAGCGAAACGGCATCAAGACCAATAAAATAGCGATCTTGCAGGCGATCGGTGCAAATGAAGAAAGCGCAGAAGCGCTTCTGGCAAGGCTTTCGGCGCTTTCCGAGATCGTAAAGGGCCGTCAAGCGCCCGAAAACTGTAAGTTTATACTTTCCACGATTCATTCGGCGAAGGGCTTGGAATATGATACCGTCTATCTTGTCGACGTCGTAGACGGTATTTTTCCCGAAACGGTGATCACAAATCCCGCGCTTGCCGATAGGGAAGCGCTCAATGCGTATGAAGAAGACCGCAGACTTTTCTACGTAGGTGCAACGCGCGCAAAAAATCATTTGAAAATCTTTACGTATGCCTGCGACGATTCTTCCTTTTGTGAGGAGCTTTTGCAGAAAAAACAGCTTGCGGCTGGCATGGTGCCTAAATCGGTGGAAGTGCCTTCTGCGTTTGAAAGCTTTTGCGCCCGTTTTCGATACGGAACGAAGCTTACGCATCGAGCCTTTGGCAGGGGATTCGTTTTGTCGAATACGGAAGGCATTTTGCTCGTTCAATTTGAGGACGGAAAAAACAGACGGCTCGCGCTGGATGTGCTTTTCCGTGAGAAGCTTTTGATAGAATAATGAACTGCTTACGTGTGGGTTTCTATAAATGTTTACAAATTTTTTTGAATTCCTTGACAAATAAACTTGATTTTGTGTTATACTAAAAGAAAAAAGATGTTTAGGAGGTAATGATTATGCCCGGACCCGGTGGCGGAGGACATGGCGGGGGCGGTTCCCGCGGAGGAGGCTTTGGCGGAGGCAGACCCGGCGGCTTTGGAGGCGGCCCGCGCCCACCATACGGCGGATTTGGCTTTGGCGGTCCGAGAGGACCGCGTTTTGGCTTCGGTCCGAGATGGGGCATGGGATATCATAGACCGTATTACGGCGGCGGTGGCTGTCTTGGCGGTCTGCTCGGTATCGTGATGGTTCCCGTCGTTCTTCTTGTGGTGATAACGACTTTTTTCGGCAATGCGATCTCGTCTTTATTTGGTGGAGGAGGGATCACGTACGTTTCTTATGACGAAAATACGTTTCAAGCGTATGCCGATACCTGTTATGCTGAGGAGTTTGGAAATTCTACGGCGTATGAGGATAATATCCTGCTCGTCTTTTTGACCGACGAGGAATGCTACGATTATTATTATATCGCATGGGTCGGAGATCATATTGAGACCGATATCAATTATCTTTTCGGCAACAATCAGACGGCGCTGGGACGCGCGATCCTCGCAAATGTCAATCAAAGCTCGTATATGTATTCGCTCGATTCCAATCTTGCGCAGGTCGTAAAACAGATGGCAGCCAATATCGAAGCGCAATCTCTTGCATCCTCGTTTACCTGTAAGGAGGATCATGTGCAGGTAAGGTCGCATCTGACCAATAAGACCGATCTGCCCTTGACAGAAGAAGCGGTGAACGAGGCCTTGGCGGATTTCACGGAAAAAACGGGTATCCCCATGGTCATCGTCGTGGACGATATGACGGATGTTTTCGGGAGAAATATGTCGGGCGGGTCTCCTTTGACGTCTGTTCTTGGCGTTGTTTTGATCGTAATTGTCATCGTTCTTGTGGTGTACTTTGTGAAACGCAAAAAAAGCGGTCGACAAAATTAAAAAAGCATGAATGGCGGCATCCGCGGTAAAGCGGATGCCGCCATGATATTTGTCTGCGGCGCATATGGCGCTTGTGCATATCGGATCGGTATTTCTGAAAGTTTTTGAGAAAAACAAATTGAAAAAACCAAAATCTATGCTATAATAAAGGAAAAAAGCGTATTGTATTAGGAGGCGCAAAATTATGAAGCTTAAAAAACCGATTCAAAATATCATGATCATCGGAGACAGCTATTCCACCTTTGCAGGCTATATTCCCGAAGGTCATGCGGCATATTATTCTACAAACGAAAAGCCCGAAACGGATGTAAGACGCGTAGAAGAAACCTGGTGGCATAGCCTTTGTTCCGATATGGGACTGCATCTTGTTTTGAATGAGAGCTGGTCGGGCACGACGCTTTGCAATACGGGATACGACGGGGATTGCTCGCAAACATCGTCCTTTATCTATCGTTTGGAAAAGCTGGCAGCGGAAGGCTTTTTTGAAAAGAATGATATCGATACCGTTTTCGTCTTTGGCTGTACCAATGATAGCTGGGCAAATTCTCCTTTGGGCGAGATCAAGCTTTGCGATCATACCAAAGAGGATCTTTTGTCCGTTTGTCCTGCGATCGGATATTTCGTCGGTAAGCTGAAAGCGCTTTTGCCCGACGGCAATATCGTTTTCATCATCAATACCAATATCAAATCCGAGATCCAGGAAGCCATTAAAGCCGTTTCCGATCATAATGGCACTGCGTACGTTGCGCTTTCGCGCATCGATAAGCTCTGCGGACATCCCACCGTCAAGGGCATGCGCGAGATCAAAGAGCAGGTGAAGGCGGCGCTTTTGTCATAAATCGAAAAGACTCAGACCAAAAGGAAAGATATACAGAGGTGATGTTATGAAGAAAACAAGCTATATCGACCCCATCATCGGTACGGTCGGAGATGAGAAAAAAACGAGCATCCATGGTGGCGGCAAGACCCATCCGGGTGCGTGCTATCCTTTCGGCATGGTACAGCTTTCGCCCGATACCACGACGAGCGGCGATAACGGAACGGGATACAATTACTGTCAAAATACCATTGAAGGCTTTAGCTTTAACCATATGAGCGGGATCGGTTGGTATGGTGATCTTGGAAATCTGCAGATCATGCCCATTGTCGGAAACACAGATCTCAGAAGCGGAAGCAACCGCTATATACCGCATCAAACAAAAATGGAAGGCTGGAAATCTGCATTTGACCATCAAAACGAAACGGCAAAAGCAGGCTTTTATTCGGTCTTGCTGGATCGATACGGCATCTTTTGCGAAGCCACGGTATCCTGTCATGCAGGACAGTTGCGTTTTACATATCCCAAAAGCGATGAAAGCGGTATCATATTCAATTTTTCGAGAAGAATCGCAGGGCGCTCGAATATGCAGGAGGTCGTCGTGGACGGCAGATACGTCCATGGATGTATCACCTGCGATCATCAATTCGGCGGCTTTGGCAGAGGCGCGGGAAAGATTGATTATAAATTGTTTTTTAGTCTGGAGGTCTCAAAGCCTTGTAAGGAAGCTCGTTTCTTTGAAAATGAAGCGTTTCTTGCAGAAGGACTCACCTCGGTCAACGGAAGCGATCTGCATTTGCTGATGCGCTTTGATACCGAGGAAACGGAACCGATCATGATTCGATGCGGCATTTCCTACACCGATCTTGAAGGTGCAAAAAACAATCTGAAGCAGGAGTGTCCTGCGTTTGATTTTGATGGTATGGCAAAAAAGGCAGATGATGCGTGGGAGCGCGCGTTGGAATGTGCGACGGTCGAGGGCGACGATCAGACCGATCTTACGCTGTTTTATACCTGTCTTTATCATACCTTGCTGGATCCGCGCACCATGGTGGATGCGGACGGCAGATATGCGGATGCAAACGGAGAGATCCATCGGGCAAGCTACACCCACCGTACGATGTTCAGCGGATGGGACGTTTACCGAAGCGAATTCCCCTTGCTTACCTTGCTCTCTCCGCAAACGGTCAGCGACGAGGTAAACAGCCTTTTGAATATCGGGCTTGCAGGGAATACGTCCTTGCCGAAATGGGAGCTTATGGGCATCGATTCGGGCTGTATGGTCGGCGATCCCGGTCTGCTGGTCATGGCGGATGCGTATTTGAAAGGGATTCGTGATTTTGATATCGAAAAGGCTTATGATATCGCGTATGCTTCAGCGGTATCCGCCGAAACACTTTACGGGAAGCCGTTTCAAAGCCTGCGTCCCAAGGATGCGTCCTATCAAAAGCAGGCATACGTGCCGAAGGATCTGAGCAGTACGCTTGAATTTTTGCTTGCGGATTATGTAATGGCAAGACTTTCGCAATCGCTTGGCAAAGAGGAAGATCATGCGTATTTTCTTGCAAGGGCGAATCGTTATGCAGAGAACTATCATTCCGATATCGGTTTTATGGCGCCGAGAGAGCTGGATGGCGATTTTGTTCCTGTTAAGGACGCATATGACACGGTCGGATGTGTCGAAAGCAATATCTATCAGCAATCCATGTTTGTTCCCTATGACATTTGGGGATTGGCGGCGCTTTTTGGCAAAGAACGCTTTGTCGCTCTTTTGGAAAATCTTTTTGAAAACGCGGATTTTGGTGCGCTTTGGAATGAGAACTATAATCATTCGAATGAGCCATGCCACAATTTGACACATTACTTTGATGTCCTTGGCTTGCCTGCGCGCACGTCGTATTGGACGCGCCGCGTGCAAAAGGAAGCGTACCGACTTGGTGCATTCGGCTTTTGCGGCAACGAGGATGTTGGACAGCTTTCTGCCTGGTATGTCCTTTCGGCGCTTGGCATGGCGCAGATCTGCATGGGCGACGATCGGTATTATTTGAATACGCCGCTTTTCCGTTCGGCGGAAATCAAGCTCGACAGAAAATATCATTCCTGCCGTATTGCCGACCGTTTTTCCATCGTATGCGATAAGGATCCGCTTGCATATCCCGAGATCGAATCGATCTTCTTAAATGGAGAGAAGCTTGACCGTTATTATCTTACCTATGATGAGATCACAAACGGCGGATGTTTGCGGCTGATCTTGAAATAACAAAAAACACAGAAGACCATGAGTCTTCTGTGTTTTTTTGCGCAGAGAGAGGGATTCGGTCTCGCCGCGGGCTCGGTCAGGGACGGCTCTGACAGCCATTCAGGCTGTCATTCACTACCGACCCGTTCGAATCCCTCTTCCAAATTTACAAAAACAAAAAGCAGAAAACCATGCGGCTTTCTGCTTTTTGTTTTGGCGCAGAGAGAGGGATTCGAACCCTCGTGTGCGTTAGCACAAACTGATTTCGAGTCAGCCCCGTTATGACCACTTCGATATCTCTGCATATATGAATACTATGATAGTATAGCAAAAGAGAATCGGTTTGTCAAGCGGAAAGCGAAAACATTTTTGAATTTTGAAAAAAATCAAGCTTCTGCCAAAAAATCCTTGGCGATGTCTTGCAGTGTGCAGGCGGTAACGTGCTCGCGGCAAATGAGCGAGAAAAAATGCTTAGCGGCAGCTTCCTCGCGTGAAATGTCGTAGACGAATTCCTCGTCGATATTGCCGTCGGTGTTTGTGGTCAGAAAAATGGAAAAAACATCCTCGCCGTGAAAGGTGTCGACGGTATGTATCAAGCGGCAGCAGGTGTATACCTGTTCTTCAGCGGTGCAATGCGTTAAGATAACAGAGGATTCCGAACGTGTCATGATTGATCTCCTATCGTTAAATATAGATTTGTAAATAGTATACAAAAAATATAGAAATGATGCAAGACAAACCGTTCCTTGGAAGTCGGGCGAATTCGACAACATTCGACAAAACAAAGCAGGAATCAAACCAAATTCTGGTATTTTTGTCGAATCGATTCTGACGATTTTTTGCATATCTCGGATAAAGTCGATGTGCTTTTGTGGGATTACCCTTGTTAAAAATGACAATTCAGGTATTGACAAGCATTTTTGAATAAGATATAATAATTATGTTATAGTAGTATTTTCGAAAGAAAATATATTGGGAGGATAAAAATGGATTTTTCGATGAAAAATGTTCCTGAATATTTTGGTAAATACGTGTTCGACGATATGACGATGCGCGCGCGCTTGCCAAAAGAAACATATAAAGCCATTACAAGAACGGTAAAAGACGGCAGAAGCCTTGATATCACCATCGCCAATGTCGTTGCCAATGCGATGAAGGATTGGGCGATAGAGCTTGGTGCAACGCATTATACCCACTGGTTCCAGCCGATGACAGGCATCACCGCGGAGAAGCATGATAGCTTCATTTCTCCCGATGACACAGGCAGAATCATCATGGAATTTTCGGGCAAAGAGCTTGTGCAGGGTGAATCCGATGCTTCCTCTTTCCCCTCGGGCGGTCTTCGCGCCACCTTTGAGGCGCGCGGCTATACTGCGTGGGACCCGACCTCGTATGCCTTTGTCAAGGATGGCGTTCTTTGCATTCCGACGGCGTTCTGCTCCTTTGGCGGCGATGCGCTTGATAAAAAGACCCCCTTGCTTCGTTCGATGGAAGCCTTGAACCGTCAAGCGATGCGCGTGATGAAGCTTTTCGGAAATTCCGACGTTACCTCTGTCAAGACCACCGTTGGACCCGAGCAGGAATATTTCCTTGTGGACCGTTCCATTTATGATAAGCGTCCCGATCTTATTTTCACAGGCAGAACCCTTTTCGGTTCTCGCGCACCTAAGGGACAGGAGCTCGATGACCATTATTTCGGCACCATCAAGCCTCGCGTCGCAGCGTTCATGAAGGAACTCGATGAAGAGCTTTGGAAGCTTGGCGTTTATGCCAAGACCGAGCATAATGAAGCCGCTCCCGCGCAGCATGAGCTCGCCCCCATCTTTACAACGTCGAATATTGCCGCCGACCATAACCAGCTCACCATGGAGCTGATGCAGAAGATCGCGCGCAAGCACGGCATGGTCTGCCTGCTTCATGAAAAGCCTTTCGCAGGTGTCAACGGCAGCGGTAAGCATAACAACTGGTCAATGACGACCAATACGGGAGTCAACCTTCTCAATCCCGGAGAAACACCGTACGAAAACGCACAATTCCTGCTTTTCCTTTGCGCCGTTATCAAGGCGGTCGACGAATATCAGGATCTGATCCGTATTTCTGCGGCATCTGCCGGTAACGACCATCGTCTGGGTGCGGCGGAAGCACCGCCTGCGATCATTTCGATCTTCCTTGGCGATGAGCTCACGGCGATCCTTTCCGCGCTGGAAAAGGAAACTGCTTATAATGCAAAAGAGAAAACGCTCATGCGTATCGGCGTTCACGTACTTCCGAAGTTCCCGAAGGATACCACCGACCGCAACAGAACCTCTCCCATTGCGTTCACGGGCAATAAATTCGAATTCCGTATGCTTGGCTCTTCGGCATCTGTTTCCGATTGCAATACGATGATCAATACCTCCGTCGCAGAAGCACTTTGTCAGTTTGCCGATGCGCTTGAGGGAGCTGAAAACTTTGAGGCGGCGCTTCACGATCTGATCGTCAAGACCATCCGCGAGCATAAGCGTATCATCTTCAACGGAAACGGCTACGATGATGCATGGATCGCGGAGGCTGAAAAGCGCGGTCTTTATAATCTGAAAACCACACCCGATGCCATTCCGATGCTCCTGCAGGAAAAGAACATCGCGCTCCTTTGCAAGCATAAGGTCTTTACAGAGCGTGAGCTTCGTGCAAGACATGAAATTTTGCTTGAAGCGTATGTCAAAGCCGTTCATATCGAAGCACTGACCATGGTAGATATGGTGAGAAAGGATATCCTTCCCGCTGTGTGTGGCTATGGCGATAAGCTTGCAGAAGCCGCACTTCATAAAAAAGCGGCACTGCCTTCATTGAAATGCGGATATGAGCTTAAAAATCTCGAAAATCTTTCCGAATGCACAGACCGTATTTATGAGGGATTGCTTACCTTGGAAGAAGCGATCGAATCCGTGAAGGGTGATGATGGCAACTTGGCACAGGCAAAGGCATATGAAACTCGTGTCATCCCTGCGATGAAAGCCCTCCGTGGTTATGTTGACCTTGCGGAGACGATGACTGCATATAAAGATTGGCCATACCCGACCTACGCAGACCTCCTTTTCGGGATTAAAAACTAAATATTCCTTTTGGAATGTCAATGAGAAATGAGAAGGATCGGATATGACGGTGTACGATAAAGCTCTTGCAGGTGGATGGGTGCAACATCATGGTTGTTACAGTATTTATAAAGAAAATTTCGGAGACACTTGTCAAGCTTACGATAACGGAGCGATCCGTTTGCTTTCTGTTGTTTATCATCAGCATGATAATCTTGAGGTATATCCTAATCACATTACCGTGGAATTTCGAAATGGTGAGGTCTATGCGTGGAAAACAAAATACATTGATAGTTATAACATGACACAGTTCGGCATCGCCGTCTCGGTCGACGGAAGATACGTTTTCGCGCAAACATGGGAAAACGGCCTCTTCTGCTTTGATGCTAGAACGGGTGAGCGCATATGGCGCACGAAAAGTCGCCGCGGTATTACCGATATTTTTGTCAATGATAGTACGATCGTCTGCCAACAGCATGACCATGCTATGTTGCTTTTGGATATACACACGGGAGACGTCCTGATCGAAAAACGCCCCTGCACGGCATGGGGCTTTACCGCGCTTGACCGACACGCCATTCTCTGTCAGGTTACAGCAAGGATGTGGGAGCTCATCGATCCCAAGACGCTTACGGTCATACGATCGTTTCCTCATAAGGATTTTAAGGGAAAGCATCCGGAATCCTGCATCAAACAGATTTATTTCAAAGAAAAAAACGATAATTGAATGGTAGCTCATGAAAAGCCCGATTCTCTGAAATCGGGCTTTTATGTTGTGTATCCTTTGCATAGAGATACATATTTCGGCTAAAATATTGACAAACCCCGAAAATCATTATATAATAAAAGACAAGGTTTGTATTGAATTGACAACAACACATGAATATATAACCAAAACAAACAATTTCAGGAGGAAAATTTTCATGGAACAAGCAAAATTTTCGATGCTGACAGAAAAAGCGCCTGACATTCGTCTTGGCGCAGTGGAAGCAGTATTCAGCGCATCGTCGGGTCATCCGGGCGGCTCGCTTTCGATTGCAGACATTCTTTCTTATCTTTATTTTGAAGAAATGAACGTAGACCCCGCTGATCCCAAAAAGGCAGACCGCGACCGTTTCGTTCTTTCCAAGGGTCATACCGCACCCGCACTTTATGCAACGCTCGCAGCGCGCGGCTTCTTTGACAAAGCACTTCTTAAAACCCTCCGTCAGGTTGATAGCATCCTGCAGGGTCATCCCGATATGAAGCATATCCCCGGTGTCGATATGTCCACAGGCTCCCTTGGTCTTGGCATCTCCGCTGCTTGCGGTATGGCGCTCTCCGCTAAGGCAAGCAAGGATGATTACCGCGTATATACCATCGTTGGCGACGGCGAATCCGAGGAAGGACAGGTTTGGGAAGCGGCTATGTTCGCGGCTCATTATAAGCTTGATAACCTCTGCGCGTTTATCGACTGGAACGGTCTTCAGATCGACGGTAAGATCACAGACGTTATGAACCCCACACCCCTTGATGAGAAATTTGCGGCGTTCGGCTGGAACGTCATCGTCATCGACGCACATGATTTTGACCAGATCGAAGCGGCTTGCAAGGCGGCTCGTGAATGTAAGGGCAAGCCTACTGCCATCATCGCAAAGAGCGTAAAGGGTAAGGGCGTATCCTTCATGGAAAATCAGGCTGGCTGGCATGGCAAAGCACCGAACAAAGAACAGTATGAACAGGCAGTTGCGGAACTCACCGCTTCTGTATAATAAGAGGAGGGAATCATCATGGCAGATAAGATTGCGACAAGAGAAGCCTATGGCAACGCGCTCGCGGAGCTTGGCGAAAAATATGATATCGTGGTTCTCGATGCTGACCTTGCAGAAGCAACGAAGACCCTTACGTTCAAGAAGAAATTCCCCGAACGTCATTTTGACTGCGGTATTGCCGAAGGCAATATGATGGCGGTTGCGGCAGGTATCGCCTCCACAGGTAAGATCCCGTTTGCGTCCAGCTTTGCAATGTTTGCGGCAGGACGTGCCTTCGAGCAGGTTCGTAACTGCATCGGTTATCCTCACCTCAACGTGAAGATCGGTGCAACTCACGCAGGTATCTCCGTCGGTGAAGACGGTGCGACCCACCAGTGCAATGAAGATATCGCGCTCATGCGTACCATTCCGGGCATGGTCATTTTGAACCCTGCTGACGGTCTGGAAGCAAAGGCGGCTGTAGAAGCAGCTATTCTTCACGACGGTCCCGTATATCTCCGCTTTGGCAGATATGCCGTTCCGTATCTCTATGACGAAGCAAACTATAAGTTTGAGATCGGCAAGGGCATCAAGCTCGCAGAAGGCTCTGACGTTACCATCGTAGCAACAGGTCTTATGGTTCATATCGCACTGGAAGCAAAAGAGCTTCTTGCGGCAGAAGGCATCTCTGCGGAAGTTATCAATATCCACACCATCAAGCCTCTTGACGTGGAAATGATCACCGAATCCGCGAAGAAGACGGGCGCTGTCGTTACCGCAGAAGAGCATAATATCATCGGCGGTCTTGGCGGTGCGGTTTGCGAAGCGCTTGCAGGCACTTGCCCCGTTCCCGTCGTTCGCGTCGGCGTAGAAGATAAATTCGGTAAGTCGGGTAAGGTTCCCGCGCTTCTCGAGGAATACGGTCTCACTGCGGCAAATATCGCGGCAAAGGCAAAAGCAGCGATCGCGCTTAAAAAATAAAAATTCATTTTTGCTTTGTGCCGATACTGCAGATGTCATTCTGCGCGAAATGAAATGAAGCCGAATGGATCTCGGCGCAAAACAACATACATTTTGATTTGAAATCACTCCCGTGGCATTTCCTGCGGGAGTGATTTTTCAAACTTTTTTCTTTCAAAAAGAAAAAAGTTGATAAACCGGCAGTTTGAACAAACAAAAGAAAGGAAAACGCAAATGAAAATCTTAATGATCACCATGTCCATGGGCATCGGCGGCGCAGAGACTCATATCTTGGAGCTTTCCAAAGGACTCCGTGCCCGCGGGATCGAGATTCACGTTGCCTCCGCAGGCGGTGTTTTTGTGAAAGAATTGGAAAAGGCGGGGATCTCACATTTCACCCTGCCTCTTGACCGTCGTGAGATCTTTGCCATGCTGAAAGCCAAAAAAGGCTTGGAAATGCTGATTCGCAATGGAAATTATGATATCGTCCATGCCCATGCGCGGATCCCTGCGTTTTTATGCGGCAAAATACGTGAAAAAATAGATTTTCGTTTTGTAACCACCGACCATCTTGATTTTGAACTCACACCGCTCCTGCGAAAACTCACAAACTGGGGAGAATGGACGTTTGCCGTCAGCGAGGATCTGAAAAAATACCTTTTGCAAAATTTCAAATTAAATCCCGACCATATCTCGCTTACCGTAAACGGCGTGGATACCGCTCGTTTTTCTCCCGAAAAGGGCGGAGAAGAACTGCGAAAAACATGGAAAACACAAGATCGCGCCGTCGTCTTGCATATCAGCCGTTTGGATGAGCCCGTTACCGTCTGCGCCTCGGCGCTCATGGATGCGATGGAAAAGCTTGACGGGAATGCACAGCTCGTCATCGTCGGCGATGGCGACCATGCGGAAATTTTGCGCCAAAAAGGACGGACCATCAACGAAAAGCTCGGTTATCCTGCGGTGATCTTTGCAGGCGCGACCTCGGATGTAAAGCCCTATATCCTCGCCTCGGATATCGTTGTTGCCCCCTCTCGCGCGGCGATGGAGGGAATGTCCTGCGGAAGACCGACCATCATTTCAGGCTCGCAAGGGCATGGCGGTATCTTTTCCGAAAAGCTCGAAGCAGAGGCGCGAAAGAGCAATCTTTGTTTCCGCGGTGCGGATTTGCCGAAAGTCGACGTTTTGGCGCATGAAATTTCAGAAATCCTTGCTATGAACGAGAATGAAAGGGAAGCACTCGGCGCATCCTGCCGTGCGTTTATCCAAACGTATTATTCCGTCGATATCATGGTCGAAAGTCAGCTTGCGGTCTATGAAAGGCTTGCGCCATACCCGACGGGAGGCGACCCCGACGTGCTTCTCTGCGGATATTACGGCTACGGCAACTTGGGCGACGAAACGCTTCTTTCCGTCATCATTCGCAAGCTCCGCGAAAGATTGCCGTCTATTCGCATCTGCGTGCTTTCGGCAACGCCCAAGGAAACGGCGGCGTATCATATGGTCGATGCCGTGAACCGATTTGATCTGGCGCAGATCAAGCGAAAAATGAAAAGCTCCAAGCTCTTTTTGTTTGGCGGCGGCTCTCTTTTGCAGGATAAAACGAGCAATCGCTCCCTTTCGTATTATTTGCATATGCTCCGTATGGCAAAGCAAAACGGTATGAAGATCGCCGTTTTTGCCAACGGTATCGGACCCATTTTGCAGGAAAAGAACGAAAAACGTGTGAAGGATGCCTTGGTGCTTGCCGACCGCCTGTCTTTTCGTGATGAAGCCTCCCTTGAGTTTGCCAAAAAGCATTGCGAGGGAAAGGCGATCCACCTTGCGTTTGACCCTGCGATCCTTATGGAAACGAGCGATTTTTGCGCACCGCGAGAGGATTTTTTCGTGGTGATACCCAAAAAGACCGCGCCCGATAGCGCCGAAACCCTGAAAAAAGCCGTCCTTTGGACGCAAAAAACGTACCGCCTGCGCCCCGTTTTCGTCAGCCTTTTTGAAGCGGAGGACAAGGACTACACCGAAAATTTGGCAAATGCGCTTGGTGCGGAGGCTCTCACCTTTACGAACGCGGAGGATTGCGCGGCGTATCTTTCGCGCGCTCGCTTTCTCATTTCCGCAAGACTTCATGGACTTGTGTACGCTACCGCCGCGAAATGCCCCATGCTTGCCTTTTCCGATGATATCAAGCTCATTTCCTATATGGGAACGATCGGCTTTGGCTATCCGAATCTGATACCGCTTTATTATAACGTCATCGATTCGGAAACGTGGCTTTTTGCGCGCTTGGAGGGGCTTATGGCGCATGAAGATGAGATACGAGCGCGTCTTTCGGAGAAATTACCCGATTGGCGTGCCTCTGCTGCGGCGGAATTTGACGAGATCATACGTCTTTTGAATGAAACATGAAAGGAAACAATGACAATGTTTGAAATTTTTGCTTATGTGGAACGCATGAAATATATTCGCCGTTGGTCGCTGATGCACTCTCTGCGCGAGGAAACGGATACGGAACATTCCTTTCAAGTGGCATACGTTGCTCACGCACTCGCACTTATTACGAACAATTTCGGCGGAGAACAGGTAAACGTCGGCGACGTGCTTGCCATGGCGCTGTATCATGACCTTTCCGAAACGGTAACGGGCGATATGCCGACCCCCGTGAAATATTTCCGTCCCGAAATGCGTGCGCTTTACGGGGGACTTGAGCAAAGCGCGAAAAACCGTCTGCTTGCCACGCTTCCCGAGGAGCTTCGCGCCGCGTATGCGCCCGTCGTTGACCCCGACGAAAGCACACTTGCTTGGAAGCTTGTGAAATCGGCAGATAGGATCAGCGCGTATCTGAAATGCGCGGAGGAGACGAAGAGCGGAAACAATGAATTTCGCCGCGCCATGGAAAGTAAGCTTGCGGAGCTTTCCGCATCCCCTCTTCCTGCGGTGCAGTATTTTATGGAAAATATCGTGCCCGTATATCTGAAATCCTTGGATGAGCTGGAGCTTCCTTCGGAGGCAAGCTCGGCTACTTAAGAATTTGCGGTGCTTTGCACAATTTTATCTAACCAACTTGACTTTTTTCTGCTTTTTACTATAATATAAGTGTGTAGAGTGGGTTCTTTTGTTTATAAGGAGGTAATTATGCGAAAATTACGATTTTTTTCTGTTCTCTTGTTGCTCTTGTTTGTTTTTGCGGGATGCGATGCAGCCTTTGAGTCATCGGGATGCCCCGAATGGGATGCGCTGATTGAGTTGCAAGAGGAAAATATCGACCGTGTTATATTTGATGATTTCTTTGCGGATGAGGAGTATACTTATGTAGAGCCGGAAGTGATATTGAGTGAAGATTTAGAGAAATATCTTGAAGGCATTGAAAAACAACTCTCTCGTGAACAGATCGATGCGTGGGTATCCTTGCTAAAATCGTGTGATCTTCAATTTGAAAAATGTCATGATGCATATGAAGCTTATGACGATTATCATGTTGGGTCTTGCGATGGGCTGTCATTTCAAGTTTATGATGAAGATGCAAAAACATATAAACTGATTGTTACTGTCTATGAGGATGGTTTAGTTGTTGTGGAACATAACAGAAATATATATGAAGCAATATATCGTTCTACCAATATGATCACTGCCGATGTATATGAAAAGCTTTGTGAGTTTTGTCAAATTCAGGAGGATAACACATAAAAAGTATAGCGAACGCACCTCATTTGAGGTGCGTTCATCTTGTAGGAAAAAACAATCTTGAGAAAGGATGAATACGATGTTTCTTACCTGTGAGAAAAAGCGCCCTCGGAGCGGTGCTTATTTTGAATTTCAATATTGCAAAAGAAAAGGCTCGATTGCAAGCCTTGTGAGAAGAGATTTTGATTTTTGGCAAAAGGATTCTCTGCTTGTCGATCTTGACGACGATACGGTGTTTTTTGAAGCGTATCTGCCCTATCTCGTGCCGACGCACGCTCCGAACGGAACGGATGAATTTTCCCCCTATGGCGTAAATTATTATACGAAAGCGCAGACGGCTGACATTCTCGAACGCATTAGAAAGGATCAGCCGAAGGATTCCGAAATTTTGATACCTTGGCTTACAAAGGCGGCAGAAGAATACAACGGATTTTATTTTCTGGGCGTATAAACGCACTTATCGGTTCCTCATGATCACAAACGCCGAAGACGGCATATACTGATGATAGGGAAGAAATTCCCGAATATCCATGACCGAAAGGAACTTTATCATATATGCCAACTCAAATTCGAAATCAAGCAAGCATTGCCTTTAACTACGGGACCGCGACGGGCACGGCGGTATCCAATATTGCGACCGCGACGCTTCTCGACCCTCTTGCTGTGGACAAACGCGCTCTTGGCGAAACGTATCGTGCAGGAGATGCCGTAACCTATGTGCTTTCCGTCCAGAATAACGGCACGACAACGCTGAGCGGCGTAACGCTCACCGATGACCTCGGCTCGTATACCGTCGGCGGCAATACGGTAACGCCTCTTACCTATCTCGAGGGGGCGCTTCTGTATGTGGACGGACTTTTTGTGCGCGAGATCACAGGCACCGTGAGCGCGAATGCCGTAACCTTTGTGATCGACTCTCTCGCACCGGGTTCCAATGCGAATATCGTGTATAATGCCGTTGTCAACGGCTTTGCCCCCATCACGGCAGGTTCGACGATCACCAATACCGTTTCCGTAACGGCGGCAGGTATCGTAACGCCCGTTACCGCAAGCGAGACCATTGCCGTGGCAGAGTATGCTGACGTCCAGATTGAAAAATCCATGAGTCCCGATCCCGTTTCCGACGGCGATATGCTGACCTATACCTTCACCATCACGAACTACGGCAATACCGACGCAACAAACGTGGTACTGACCGATGCCTTTAATCCCGCACCGACCAACATTACCGTATCGGTGGAGGGCGACGTGATCCCTCCCGAGGATTACACCTATACAGGCGGCGTTCTGACACTTCCCACGGGTACGGGTACGACACTTACCGTTCCTGCGGCAACCGTTACCACAGACCCCACGACAGGGGAAGTAACCGCTATTCCGGGTACGCTTTTCATCACCGTTATGGGGACGATTTGACCGATTTTCGGATTTTTCCCCAAAAAGCCCTTGACTTTTTTTGCAAGTCAAGGTAGAATAAAAGTATCAAAAGGTCTTTTGTAACTGACGGAAGCGGAGTTTACCGCAACGGAGCAAAAGATGATACAGCCGACCGTCTGGGCAATCTTATCCATACGGGGTAAGATTGCCCTTTTTGCGTTCGGACATAATGATTCAGAAAGGAATGTTTCCCATGAAAACAGACATTGAAATTGCTCAGTCCGCGAAAATGCAACCCATTGCCGATATTGCCAAAGCGGCAGGTATTGACGACAAATACCTCGATCTTTACGGCAAATATAAGGCAAAGATCAACATCTCTCTTTTGAATGAATCCACCGAACAGGATGGCAAGCTCATTCTTGTTACCGCGATCAACCCCACTCCCGCAGGTGAAGGTAAGACCACAACGACCGTCGGTCTTGCAGACGGTCTTCGTCAGATCGGCAAAAAGAGCGTCGTTGCGCTCCGTGAGCCCTCTCTCGGACCCGTATTCGGCGTAAAAGGCGGCGCGGCAGGCGGCGGATATGCACAGGTCGTTCCGATGGAAGATATCAACCTCCATTTCACAGGCGACTTCCACGCGATCGGCGCGGCAAACAACCTTCTTGCGGCAATGCTCGATAACCACATCCATCAGGGCAATGCACTCGGCATCGATCCCCAGAAGATCACATGGAAGCGTTGCGTGGATATGAACGACAGACAGCTTCGCTTCGTCGTTGACGGTCTCGGCGGTTCTGCAAACGGTAAGACTCGTGAAGACGGCTTCGATATCACCGTTGCTTCCGAGATCATGGCGGTATTCTGCCTTGCGACCTCCATCGCAGACCTCAAGGAACGCCTTGCGAAGATCATCGTTGCGTATACCTATGCAGGTAAGCCCGTTACGGCAGGCGACCTCAAGGCAGAGGGCGCAATGACGGCGCTTCTCCGCGATGCGCTCTCCCCGAACCTCGTTCAGACACTCGAAGGCACCCCCGCGCTCGTTCACGGCGGTCCTTTTGCGAATATCGCACATGGCTGTAACTCCGTTCTTGCCACCCGTATGGCAATGAAGCTCGGCGATTACGCCATCACAGAAGCAGGCTTCGGCGCTGACCTCGGCGCTGAAAAGTTCCTGGATATCAAGTGCCGTGTGGCAGGACTTCGTCCCTCCGCGGTCGTTATCGTTGCCACCATTCGCGCACTCAAGATGCACGGCGGTCTTGCAAAGACCGAGCTTGGCGCAGAAAATCTCGAAGCCCTCGAAAAGGGTCTTCCGAACCTTCTCCGTCATGTTTCCAATATCCGCGACGTATACAAGCTTCCTTCCGTTGTTGCCGTTAACCGTTTCCCGACCGATACCGACGCAGAGGTTGCGCTCATCATTGAAAAATGCAAGGAGCTTGGTGTCAACGTCGTTCTTTCCAACGTATGGGCAGAAGGCGGTAAGGGCGGCGTAGAACTCGCAGAAGAGGTCGTTCGTCTTTGCGAACAGCCGAACGATTTCTCGTTCTCTTATGATACCGACCTTTCCATCGCAGGCAAGATCGAAACCATTGTAAAGCGCATTTACGGCGGCGCAGGCATCACCATCGATGCAGCAGCTAAGAAGCAGATCGACACGCTCACAGCGCTCGGCTTTGATAAGCTTCCCGTTTGCATGGCAAAGACACAGTATAGCTTCTCTGACAATGCCGCACTTCTCGGCGCGCCCGAAAACTTCACCGTTACCGTAAAGAACGTCAAGGTTTCTGCAGGTGCAGGCTTTATCGTTGCCCTCACAGGCAATATCATGACCATGCCCGGTCTTCCCAAGGTTCCCGCGGCTGAACGTATCGACGTTGACGCGGACGGTAAGATCATTGGCTTGTTCTGATCAACCCCATCCGAATGACCTGTCATTCACCTTCCCCACGCATGGGGAAGGAAAAAGGACGGATTCGCTTTGCGAATCCGTCCTTTTCCATTTTTAATAGGATTTGATTCAAGTAAAATCTTCTGTTTTGTTTTATTTGGATATGGAAAACTATAATCTTCAAGCATGGTTTGGTTAATAATTTTGGATTTCTTCGTAGCAATCTTTGCAGACAAAGATAATCATCCCGAGAGCAGAAGTGTAATACTTGGTTGCTTTATCTGAACAGAAATCACAATATGAAGAACAATCTGAACAGTAGTACTCCTTTTCGCCAGAATAACTGTTCGTATATGCTTTTGTTGGGGATTCTCCGCAAGATTCGCAAGACTTGGAAGAGCTGCAAGAGAAGAGCATTGCAAACATTGCAACTGTGATTAGGATAGAAATTG
>JBGVLA010000207.1:0-4449 GCA_045124015.1 Eubacteriales bacterium
CTCGATCTGCGGTTCTAAGGTTATGCCTCTTTCCTTGAAGTTGTTTTCAAGAAAATGGCGTGATGAAGAATTCTTCTCAATTAAAATCAAGGGGAGCTTTGCCACCTCTTCCCAAGAATAGGATTCTTTATTCTCAAAATCCGGACCGCAAACGAAAACATCATTGATTGTAAGGCATTCTTTAAAGGTAAGCTCCTCATCCTCCATCGGCATATTGACAAAGGCAAGATCTGCCTTTCCTTCTTTCACAAGCGTGAGCATTTGGGAAGAATAGGAGTTTGCCATTTCAATTCTGATATCGGGATACGTAGCATGGAAATCCTCAAGATACTTCAAAAGAAAGTGCGTTGTGATCGTATCGCCTGCTGCAATTCGAAGCTCTCCCGATTCAAGATGTCGCAGTCTTTCAAGCTGACTTTCGCCTTGTTCAATGGAGTTGATGGCATTTTCGACCTTCAAATAAAGAATTTTTCCTTCGTTTGTAAGAGATATTCCTCGTTTGGTTCTGATGAAAAGCTGTACTTTCAGGTCGCTTTCAAGCTGCTGTATACATTGAGAAATAGCAGACTGAGAAATATATAAGTGCTGAGCCGCTGTGGAGAAGGAGTTAAATCTGGCTGTTTCGTAAAATACACGGTAATAATCTAATTTGGTTTTCATATAAGTCCACCTTATAACTGTTGTAAGAATTATCTGCTTTACTTATGATTGTGTTTGTATTATAATCGTATTATCAGAAGAAGTCAAGAGTTGAAAGAAAAATTTACAATATGCGGAGGAAAAAATATGAGTAGAGTGTATGGAACGGTATCGATCGGTCTTCGCGCGCCGATCATTCGTCAGGGCGATGACCTTACACAAATCGTAACGGGCTCTATAGTTGATGCAATGAATGAAGAAGGACTTGTTCCGAGAGATCGTGACGTGGTTTGTATGACCGAGGCAATCGTTGCAAGAGCGCAAGGAAATTATGCAAGCGTGGACAATATAGCAAAGGACGTGAAAAACAAGCTTGGCGGAGAAACCGTTGGAGTGATCTTTCCGATCCTCAGCCGTAACCGCTTTGCCATCTGTTTGCGCGGTATTGCCAAGGGCTGTAAAAAGGTAGTGCTGATGCTGAGCTACCCGTCCGATGAGGTTGGTAATCATCTCGTTGATATCGATCTGCTCGACGAAAAAGGCATAAACCCCTATACTGATGTGTTGACCGAAAAAGAGTGGAGAACCTTATTTGGATATCCTAAGCATACCTTCACGGGCGTTGATTACGTAGAATATTATTCCAATCTGATTCGCGAGTCCGGTGCAGAAGTAGAGGTTATCTTTGCAAACGACTGCCGTGCAATATTAAATTACACAAAGAACGTTCTCCATTGTGATATTCATAGTAGAGCTCGCACAAAGCGTTTATTAGAGGCTGCAGGTGCTGAAAAGGTTTGCGGCTTGGATGAAATTATGACCGAATCCATCGACGGAAGCGGATATAATGCCCGCTACGGCTTGCTTGGCTCCAATAAAGCGACCGAGGATACCGTGAAGCTGTTTCCGAGAGAAGAATGCCAAAAACTTGTTGAGGATATTCAAGAAAAGCTCCTTGAGGTGACGGGTAAGCACATCGAGGTTATGGTATACGGTGACGGTGCCTTCAAGGATCCGGTAGGTAAGATCTGGGAGCTCGCCGATCCCGTAGTATCTCCGGCGTATACTCCCGGCTTGGAAGGTACTCCCAATGAATTGAAATTGAAGTATTTAGCTGACAACGATTTTGCAGGACTATCGGGCAAGGAATTACAAGAAGCGATCAAAAGCAGAATTATGGATAAGGACGGCTCCTCTCTTGTCGGCAATATGGTATCTCAGGGAACGACACCGCGCCGTTTGACTGACCTTATCGGTTCTCTTCGTGACTTGACCTCCGGTTCCGGTGACAAGGGTACGCCGATCGTATATATCCAAGGCTATTTTGACAACTATACCAACGAATAAGTAAGGAGAAGCAGATATGGAGAAAACAGTTCGCCCCGAAACTATGGAGCGTATTACAACCAAAGCGCTTGCGGATTCGTTTATAGAAGAACAGATCAAGGAAATCCGCGCACAGGTCGGTGACAAGAAGGTGTTGCTCGCACTTTCCGGCGGCGTTGATTCGTCGGTCGTTGCCGCACTTCTCATCAAGGCAATCGGGAAGCAACTCACCTGCGTTCACGTCAACCACGGACTGATGCGCAAGGGTGAGAGCGAGCAGGTTATTGAGGTGTTCGGCAGAGAGATGGGTGCTAATTTAATCTATGTAGACGCTACCGACCGTTTTCTTGATCTTCTCGCAGGTGTCAGCGAGCCCGAGAAGAAGCGTAAGATCATAGGCGGTGAGTTTATCAAGGTGTTTGACGAGGAAGCTTCCAAGCTTGAGGGCATCAAGTTCCTCGCGCAGGGCACCATCTATCCCGATATTCTGGAGAGCGACGGTGTTAAGGCGCACCACAACGTAGGCGGTCTTCCCGAGGATATGCAGTTTGAGCTTGTAGAGCCCGTTAAACTGCTTTTTAAGGACGAGGTTCGCGTGGTCGGTGAAGCACTCGGACTTCCTCACGATATGGTCTACCGTCAGCCGTTCCCCGGTCCCGGACTCGGTGTTCGCTGCCTCGGTGCCATCACCCGTGACAGACTTCACGCACTCCGTGAAGCAGATGCGATCCTTCGTGATGAGTTTGACAAGAACGGTCTTTCAGGCAAGGTGTGGCAGTATTTCATTGCCGTACCCGAGTTCAAGAGCGTCGGTGTTAAGGACGGAAAGCGTTACGAGGGCTGGACAGCCATCATCCGCGCTGTCAATACCACGGATGCTATGACGGCTACCATAGAGGAAATTCCGTATCCCTTGCTCCATACGATCTGCGACCGCATCACACACGAGGTCGAGGGTATCAACAGAGTATTTATGGATATTACGCCGAAGCCTATTGGAACGATAGAATTTGAATAAAGAAAAAAGAGGAATTGGATTATGGAAAATTTGAAGCTTTTATACACAGGAAAAACCAAAAACGTTTACGAGCTGCCTAACGGCAACTGCTTACTTCTCTTTAAGGACGATTGCACCGGCAAGGACGGTGTGTTCGATCCCGGTGAAAACTCGGTGGGACTCACTATTGAGGGCGTTGGCGATGTCAACCTCCGTATGTCCGTTTATTTCTTTGAGAAGATCAATGCCGCAGGCATCAGAACTCACTACGTCAGCGCAAATCTTGAGGATACCACTATGGAGGTTCTCTCGGCTAAGGTATTCGGCAAGGGACTTGAGGTTATCTGTCGTTATAAAGCAGTAGGCTCCTTCTACCGCCGTTATTCCGACTACTGCACCGAGGGTCAGGATCTTCCCGCATACGTTGAGACCACATTCAAGAACGATGCCAAGGGCGATCCGCTTGTAACCAAGGACGGACTCGTTGACCTCGGCGTTATGACCGCGGAACAGTACGACTCTCTCAAGGCACAGACACAGGCGATCACCAAGATCGTTGCGGACGACCTTAAGGCAAAGGGGCTTGATCTTTACGATATTAAGTTTGAGTTCGGATACGATGCCGAAGGAAACGTAATGCTGATTGACGAAATTGCATCAGGTAATATGCGTGTTTATAAGGATGGCGAGTACGTCGATCCTATGACTCTGAACAAACTGTTCTTCGCATAAACCGTAATAGGCGCAGGAGACGGTTATATACTCTCCTGCGCTATTTTTTAAGAAAGGAACAGTTTTATATGGGTGGATTTTTTGGAGCAATATCAACAGAAAATTGCAAATATGACGTATTCTTTGGCACGGACTATCATTCACATTTGGGCACGAAGTGCGGAGGTCTGATTTTCTATGATGAAAATAAGGGATATCAGCGTCAGATACACAGCATCACAAGCACACCGTTTCGAACAAAATTCGAGAGTGATTTGGAACAAATGAGTGGAACATCGGGCATCGGTTGTATTTCGGATTCGGATCCTCAACCTCTTTTGGTACGCAGTCATCTTGGTCTTTTTGCAATTGCAACTGTTGGAATCATAAATAATGCAGAAGAATTGATTGAAAAGATATTTGCCGGCACAGGTCATCAGTTTATGGCAATGTCATCCGGAAAGGTCAATTCTACCGAGCTTATCGCAGGGTTGATCAATCAATGTGATAATATTGTCGACGGTATTCGATATGCGAGGGAGGTCATTGACGGCTCTTGCACGATTCTTTTAATGAAGCAGAACTCTCTTATTGTTGCGCGAGATAAGGTTGGCAGACTTCCTGTCGAAATCGGAAAAAAGGACACGGGGTATTGTGCGTGTATTGAATCCTTTGCATTTCAAAAGCTTGGATACGAAATGCATTACAATCTCGGTCCCGGAGAAATCGTAAAAATCACTTCTGACGGAATTGAACAGCTATCAAAGCCCGGAGAT
>JBGVLA010000208.1:0-29112 GCA_045124015.1 Eubacteriales bacterium
GCCGTCTCGGCGGTGCCGAAATCGCTAGAAGCGAACACTATCATGAAGGTACAATCCCGCTTCAGACAATCAGAGCCGACATCGAATACGGTTTCTGGGAAGCAAACACAACTTACGGTAAGATCGGCGTAAAAGTTTGGATCTACAAGGGCGAAGTCCTCTCCGGCAGAACAGGCGCAGCTCAGGCTGAAGCTCCTGCTGAAAGACGCGACAGAAGAAACGACCGTCGTGGCGATCGTCGCGGCGACAGAAGAAACGCAAACGGTAGAACCGGTGCTCCGAGACAGACCAGAGAAGGAGGCAGAAGAAATGTTGTTGCCAAAGAGAGTTAAATACAGACGCCAGCAGCGCGGCCGCCTCAAGGGCACAGCCAGCAGAGGCAACACGATCACATACGGTTCCTACGGCCTCGTAGCAACAGAACCCGCATGGATCACAAGCAACCAGATCGAAGCTGCCCGTATCGCTATGACACGTTACATCAAACGTGGCGGTCAGGTTTGGATCAAGATTTTCCCCGACAAGCCGATCACCGAAAAGCCTGCTGAAACTCGAATGGGTTCCGGTAAGGGTTCTCCCGAATACTGGGTAGCGGTTGTAAAACCCGGCCGTGTTATGTTTGAAATGGACGGCGTTGCAGAAGACGTAGCTCGCGAAGCTATGCGTCTTGCATCCCACAAGCTCCCGATCAAATGTAAATTCATGAAAAAAGAAGAAGCAGAGGAGGAATAATACAGTGAAAGCAGCTGAACTTAAGAACATGACTTCCGCTGAACTCACCTCTAAGCTCAAGGAATTGAAGAGTGAACTCTTCAAGCTCCGCTTCCAGAATGAGATCAATCAGCTTGACAACCCCCACAAGATCGCTGATGTTAAAAAGGACATCGCAAGAGTTATGACAGCCCTTCGTGCGAAGGACGCTGAATAAGTCTATAGAGAGGAGTAAATGTCATGGAAGAAAGAAATCTCAGAAAGACCAGAGTCGGCAAAGTCGTAAGCAATAAAATGGATAAGACTATCGTTGTTGCAATCGAAGACAACGTTAAGCATCCCAAATATGGCAAAGTCATCAAAAGAACGGTAAAATTTAAAGCACACGACGAAAACAATGTGTGCAACGAAGGCGACACCGTAATGATCATGGAAACAAGACCTCTTTCCAAAGATAAGAGATGGAGACTTGTTGAAATCATCGAAAAAGCAAAATAATATCATAGTGCAAGGTTAGAGCGCAAGTCGCAACCTGTGAGATGTGAATATTTAAGGAGGAAAACACAATGATTCAACAGCAGTCATTGATGAAAGTCGCTGATAACACCGGCGCTAAGGAACTCATGTGCATCAGAGTTCTCGGCGGCACCGGCAGAAGATATGCAAACATTGGCGACGTTGTTGTTTGCAGCGTTAAGAAGGCAGCGCCCGGCGGCACTGCTAAAAAAGGTGAAGTTGTTAAAGCTGTTATCGTTCGCTCCGTAAAGGGCGTAAAGAGAGCTGACGGCTCCTACCTCAAGTTCGATGAAAACGCAGCAGTTATCATCAAAGAAGATAATACACCCAGAGGCACACGTATTTTTGGCCCGGTAGCAAGAGAACTTCGCGATAAAGACTTTATCAAGATTCTCTCCCTCGCTCCCGAAGTACTTTAATGGAGGAATCAATCGATGAATAAGCTTCATGTAAAAAGAGATGATACCGTTATCGTAATCTCCGGCGACGACAAAGGCGTAAAGGGTAAGGTTATCGCGGTATCCCCCGACGAACACAAGGTTATCGTTGAGGGTGCAAACATCCAGACAAAACATATGAAACCCAGAAGACAGGGTGAAACCGGCGGCATCGTCAAAGTTGAAGGCGCTATGCACGCTGATAAGGTTGCTCTCTACTGCTCCAAGTGCGGTAAGGGCGTTCGCTCCACCATCAAGGTTGAGGGCGACAAGAAGGTTCGCGTTTGCAGCAAATGCGGCCAGAAGATTTAATGCGGAGGTAAAGAGAAATGGCAAGACTTAAAGACTTATACAAATCTGAAGTTGCTCCCGCATTGATGAAGAAATTCGCTTACAAGAGCCCCATGCAGATCCCGCGTTTCGACAAGATCGTTATCAACGTCGGTGCCGGCGATGCTAAGGACAATGCGAAAGCAATCGATAAGATCATCGAAGAAATCACCCTCATCACCGGCCAGAAGGCAGTTCCCACTTTCGCAAGAAAGTCCGTTGCTAACTTCAAGCTCCGTCAGGGCATGAAGATCGGTGTTAAGGTAACACTTCGCGGCGATAGAATGTACGAGTTCATGGATAGACTCTTCAATATCGCTCTCCCCCGTGTACGCGACTTCAAGGGTATCAACCCCAACGCGTTCGACGGTCGTGGTAACTACTCCCTCGGTCTCAAGGAACAGCTTATTTTCCCTGAAATCGAATACGATAAGGTTGAAAAGTTCAGAGGCATGGATATCGCTTTTGTAACAACTGCAACCAATGACGAAGAAGCAAAAGAGCTCCTCACTCTCATGGGCGCTCCTTTCGCTAAATAATTATAGGAGGTAAGAATCATGGCAAAGACTTCTATGAAAGTTAAGCAGCAGAGAGAACAGAAATTCTCCACAAGAGAATACAACCGCTGCAAGATTTGTGGTAGACCTCACGGCTATCTCCGCAAATTCGGCATTTGCCGTATCTGCTTCCGCGAGCTTGCTTACAAGGGTCAGATCCCCGGCGTTAAGAAAGCCAGCTGGTAATTTTGTTTGGTAAGAGCCAAAGGCTCTCATCATAAAACGCTCCAATCTAGTCGAAAGGAAAGCGCAATGCTTTAACCATCGGCTCGCCGCCGGCGAAAAGCCGGCAGCAAGGATTAGGCGGCGGGAGAGAAGATCTCCCATAACCCAAAACAACTTGCATAAAGGAGGAAAACAACAATGCAAATTTCAGACGTTATTGCAGACATGCTGACTCGTATCAGAAACGCAAACAACGCAAAACACGAAACCGTTGACGTTCCCGCTTCCAACATGAAGAAGGCTATTGCAGATATCCTCAAAGAAGAAGGCTATATCGCAGGCTACCAGATCGTTGAAGACGGCAAACAGGGCGTTATCCGCATCACACTCAAATATGGTCGCGGCAAGCAGAGAGTTATTCAGGGTCTCCGTAGAATCTCTAAGCCCGGTCTTCGTATCTATTCCAACTGCGAAGATATGCCCAAGGTTATGAACGGCCTCGGCATCGCTATCGTATCCACATCTAAGGGTATCATGACCGACAAAAAGGCTCGTGAACTCAACGTAGGCGGCGAAGTTCTCGCCTTTGTATGGTAATTAGGAGGTAAACGAAATGTCCAGAATTGGTAGACAGACAATCACCGTTCCTGCTGGCGTAACCGTTACCGTTAACGAAGAAAACCTCGTTACCGTTAAAGGCGCAAAGGGAACACTCACCACTCAGATTAACAATAAAATCACCGTTTCCGTTGACGGCGCAGTTATCTCTGTAACTCGTGCAGACGACGAACGTGAAACAAGATCCCTCCACGGTCTTTCCAGAACCCTCATCGCAAACATGATCGAGGGCGTTACCAAAGGTTATTCCAAGACTCTTGAAATCGTTGGTGTTGGTTACAAGGCTGCTAAATCCGGTAAGACATTGACCCTTAACCTCGGTCATTCTCACCCGATCGTGTTCGAAGAAAAGGACGGCATCACATTTGAAGTTCCCAACTCGACCACAGTTGTTGTAAACGGCATTGACAAGCAGACTGTCGGCCAGATCGCTGCACAGATCCGCGAAAAGAGACCCCCGGAACCGTACCTTGGTAAGGGCGTTAAGTATGTTGGCGAACACATTCGCCGCAAAGCTGGTAAAACCGGTAAATAATGAAAGGAGTGGAGTAAAATGGTATCCAGAAAAGACAGCAACCAGGCTCGTCTCGTACGTCATAAGAGAGTTCGTGCGAAGATCTCCGGCACACCCGAAAGACCTCGTCTCAGCGTTTATCGCTCTCTCGCAAACATCAATGCTCAGATCATTGACGACGTAAACGGCGTAACACTTGCATCCGCTTCCACCCTCGAAAAAGCTTTTGAAGGTAACGGCGGCAACAAAGAAGCAGCTAAGAAGATCGGCTTGACAATCGCAGAAAGAGCCCTCGCTAAGGGTATCACCGAAGTTGTATTCGACCGCGGTGGTTACGTTTACGAAGGCAGAGTAAAAGAACTTGCAGAAGGCGCCCGCGAAGGCGGACTTAAGTTCTGAGGAGGAGGAATAACATGGCTAAAAGAATTGATCCGGCAACACTTGAACTCAAGGAAGTTACCGTTGCTACAAACCGTGTTTCCAAAACCGTAAAGGGCGGTCGTATCGCACGCCAGACTGCAATCATGGTTGTCGGTGACGAAAACGGTCACGTAGGCTACGGTCTTGGAAAGGCATCCGAATATCCCGAAGCAATCCGCAAGGGTATCGAAGATGCAAAGAAAAATATTATCGAAGTATCCCTCAAGGGTACAACAATCCCGCACGAAGTTATCGGTGAATTCGGCGCAGCAAGAGTTCTCTTGAAGCCCGCTGCTCCCGGTACCGGTGTCATCGCAGGTGGTACTGTTCGTGCAGTTGTTCAGATGGCAGGCATCAAGGACATTCGTGCAAAATGCCTCCGTTCCAGCAACCCTTCCAACGTTGTAAAAGCAACATTCGAAGGCCTCAAGGCTCTCCGCACTGCTGAAGAAGTTGCAGCAATGCGCGGCGTTGACAAAGAAACATTGAAATAAGGAGGCTAACTGAGATGGAACAGATCAAAATCACACTCACAGGCAGCCTTATCGGTTCTAGCCCTAAGCAGAAAGCTGTTGCAAAGTCTCTCGGCCTTGCAAAGATCGGTGATACCACCGTTCAGGCAAACGACGCTTGCGTAATGGGTAAAGTTAAACTTGTTGCTCACCTTGTTAAGGTGGAAAATGTATAATCTCGTTATACATTGAAAATTATCGAAGTTATTGTTAAAATTCACAGTATAAGGAGGATACAGAAATGAAGCTTCATGAACTTTCTCCCGCAGAAGGCTCCGTAAAGGCTGCTTTCCGCAAGGGTAGAGGTGCAGGTTCCGGTAACGGCAAAACTGCAGGTAAGGGTCATAAGGGTCAGAACGCTCGCTCCGGCGGCGGTGTAAGACTCGGTTTTGAAGGCGGTCAGATCCCGCTTTACAGAAGACTTCCTAAGAGAGGTTTTACCAATGCTTTTTCTAAAGAGTTTGCAATCGTAAACGTAGAAGCATTGAATGCTTTTGAAGATGGTGCTGTTGTAAACGCAGAAGCACTTCTTGCAAAAGGTGTTATCAAAAAAGAACTTGACGGCGTTAAGGTTCTCGGCCGTGGCGAAATCACTAAGAAAGTAACTGTACAGGCTGCGATCTTCTCTGCAAGCGCAAAAGAGAAGATTGAATCCGTCGGCGGAAAGTGCGAGGTGGTATAAGTGTTTAAAACACTGAGAAACGCGTGGACAATTCCTGAACTCAGACGTAAGCTTTTGTTCACACTTTTCATCGTTTTCTTATACCGCGTAGGCGCAGCTATTCCGATTCCTTTCATTGACTACAATGCTATGCAGCAGACTGCTGCTTGGTATAGCGAAGGTATTTTCTCTTATTTGAATATCCTTTCCGGCTATGCTTTCTCTCAAGCAACTTTGCTTGCTCTCTCCGTAACACCGTATATCAACGCATCGATCATTATGCAGCTTCTCACGATCGCGCTTCCGCCTCTTGAAAAGCTCGCTAAGAACGGCGAAGAAGGCAAGAAAAAGATTGAAAAAATTACCCGTTATGTAACAGTTGCAATCGCAATCATTACATCTTACGGTTACTACACAATCCTCGGTTCTCAGGCAGTTACCGGTGTTGCCGGCGGCTTCCTCGTTTACACTGAGGGCGCAGCTAAATGGTTCTCCATGATCGTTATGGTTGCGTGCTACACAGCAGGCGCTTGCCTCGTTATGTGGCTTGGCGAAAGAATCGACGAACAGGGTATCGGCAACGGTATCTCCATGATCCTTTTCGCAAACATCGTATCCGGCTTGCCGAGTACATTCTCCAGCTTCGCTCAGAACCTCAACAATGTCAACCACGGTTCCTTCATCTACAAGGGTGAAATCATCCCTGTTTGGCTCCAGATCATCCTCTGGGTTGCGGTTATCGCGATCATGGTAGGTTCTCTCGTATTCGTAACCTACATGTCCGATGCTGAAAGAAGAATTCCGATCCAGTATGCAAAACGCACCGTAGGCAGAAAGCAGTACGGCGGTCAGAGCTCCAACCTTCCGATCAAACTCAATATGTCCGGTGTTATGCCGATCATCTTTGCGAGCACGATCATTTCTCTCCCGCTTACCATTATGCAGTTTGCCGGCGTTCAGAACACAAACTTCTTCTATAAGGTCTTCTCTCCTGCGGGTAGCTTCTGGAGCCTTATCTATGTAGTATTGCTCTTCGCTCTTATCATTGCGTTTGCTTACTTCTATATCTCGATTTCGTTCAATCCCGTTGAGGTTGCAAACAACTTGATGCAGCAGGGCGGTTCGATCCCCGGCATTCGTCCCGGCAGACCTACAGCTCTTTACATCAAGAAAGTCCTCAATAAGGTTGTTCTTATGGGCGCGCTCTTCCTTAGCCTTGTCGCTTGTTTCCCGCTTCTCATCAACATCTTCACAGGCGGTCTTCTGAACGTCGTTTCGTTCAGCGGTTCCACACTCCTCATCGTTGTTGGTGTAATTCTCGAAACAGTACGCGAAATGGAAGCGCAGATGACCATGCGTCATTACAAAGGCTTCCTTGATTAAGATGTATGAACATCGACGGCACCCGCCGTTCTTCGGCGGATGTCCGTTCAACAAAAACCTTCACTTTGAAAGGAGACCCATAGTATGAAACTTATGTTTCTTGGCGCTCCCGGCGCAGGAAAAGGTACACAGGCAGAAGTAGTTTCTGAACGTTATGAGATCCCCGCGATCTCCACAGGCGCGCTTCTTCGTGAAGCAATGGCTGCTGGAACTGAATTCGGCCTCAAAGCAAAAAGCTATATCGACGGCGGTGCTCTCGTTCCCGATGAAGTCGTAATCGGCATCATCAAGGAAAGACTTGTCGCTGACGATTGCAAAAATGGATTTATTCTTGATGGTTTCCCGAGAACAGTTGCTCAGGCAAAGGCTCTCGACGAAATGGGCATCAAGATGGATGGCGTTATCAGCATCGAAGTTGAAGATGACGCGATCATTCGTAGACTTGGTGGACGTAGACTTTGCTCTAAGTGCGGTTCTTCCTACCATGTCGAATACAAACCGACCGCGGTTGAAGGCAAGTGCGACAAATGCAACGGCGACCTTATGATCCGTTCTGATGATAAGCCCGAAGTTATCAAGAGCCGCCTTGACGTTTACCACGATCAGACTGAACCGCTGAAGGATTTCTATGCGGCAAAGGGCGTTTTGAAAACAGTTGTCGGTCAGGAACAGATCGAAGATACAACTGCTCTTACAATCGCTGCGATTGAAAGCATCAGAGGTTAATCACCAATGGTTCAGGTCAAAAACAGCGAACAGTTGGCGAGTATGCGTAAAGCGGGAAGAATCACCGGTGAGGCGATTCTTGTGGCACGTGAGTATATAAAAGAGGGTATCAGTACCAAGGAAATTGATACTGTCATCCGAAATTATATCGAAAAGTGCGGCGCAAAACCTTCGTTTCTCGGATACGGCGGTTTTCCCGGAAGTGCTTGCATCAGTATCAATAACGAAGTGATACACGGCATTCCGAGTGCCAAAAGATTTCTGAAGGAAGGCGATATCGTTAAGATCGATGTCGGCGCTTATATCGGTGGTTTCCACGGAGACAGCGCAAATACCTTCGGCGTTGGAAAGATCAGCGAGGAAGCGCAGAAGCTTATTGACGTTACGCGTGAAAGCTTTTATCGCGGTGTAGCAATGGCTGCAGGCGGAAAACGAATCGGAGACATTGGTTCAGCCATCGCAAATTATGCAGAGGGACTCGGGTATGGAGTCGTACGCAAGTTTGTGGGACATGGCATCGGAAAGAATTTGCACGAAGACCCGGAGGTTCCGAATTTCGGAACGGCGGGCAGGGGTGCAAGACTCTATCCCGGCATGACCATCGCGGTGGAACCGATGATAAACTGTGGTACTCGAGAGGTCAAGGTGCTTGACGACGAGTGGACAGTCGTTACCGCAGACGGATCCCTTTCAGCACATTACGAGCACACGATCGCCATCACGGACGGCGAGCCGATGTTGCTTACTCTTGTTGAGTGATTTAACAATGAAGAAAAAACGGCAAAAAGATCAGATGTCTTCCGTGGCTCCCGATTATCGGGATGCCCGCGTGGGAGATATCGCAGTTTCCATGGCAGGCCACGATGCAGGGTCGCTCCTTGTGGTTGTGGCGGGAATAGATGATCAGTATGTCCTTGTTGCCGATGGAAAAAGACGCAAACTTATCGCGCCAAAGAAAAAGAAGATGCAGCATTTGAGCATTCTAACGAAACTCTGCGATGAGGATACGGAAATGCTTAAGATGAGGGAAGCCAATGACAGCTTCCTTCGCAAGAAGCTTTCCGCCCTCGACCTTGAAAGTTTCACCTAAGTTAAATTTACGAATAACATTCCGAATTTAAGGAGGGCTTATGCCAAAGGACGATGTTATGGAATTTGAAGGTACGGTTGTAGAGGCAATGCCCGGCGCTACCTTCAAAGTGAAGCTTCCTAACGGACACATTGTTTTGTCCCAGATTTCCGGCAAGCTTCGTATGAATTCAATTCAGATCGTTCCGGGTGACAGAGTTACCGTGGAAGTTTCCATTTATGACCTGAATAAGGGTCGTATCACATGGCGACTCCGCGAAAGCTGATCACTTGGGATCTTAACTAAAAATCAATCTAATGAAAGGAACGGTGTAATACACATGAAAGTTAAACCTTCCGTTAAAAAGATTTGCAATAAATGCAAAATTATCAAGAGAAAAGGCCATGTTATGGTAATTTGCGAAAACCCCAAGCACAAGCAGAAACAGGGTTAACGCACAGTTGGAAAAGGGAGGTGTATTTCCAGAATGGCACGTATAGCTGGTGTTGAAATTCCGAATCAGAAGAGAGTTGAAATCGGTCTTACCTATATCTACGGTATCGGCAGAACAACCTCTAACAAAATCCTTGAAAAGACCGGTATCAATCCCGATACTCGCTGCAAGGATCTTACAGAAGATGACGTTTCCAAACTCCGTGATGAAATCGAAAACTACCACGTTGTAGAGGGTGACCTCCGTCGTGATGTTGCGATCGACATCAAGAGAATGGTTGAAATCGGTTGCTACCGCGGTGTAAGACATAGAAAAGGTCTTCCTGTTCGCGGACAGAGAACCAAAACCAATGCAAGAACCAGAAAAGGTCCTGCAAAGACAATCGCTAATAAGAAGAAATAATTAAGGAGTGATAGATAAGCAATGGCTAAGGTTACAGCAAAAAAAGTAGTCAGAAAACGCCGCGAACGTAAAAACGTCGAAAAAGGCGCTGCACACATCCGTGCGACTTATAACAACACGATCGTGACTATCACTGATGTAAACGGCAATGCAGTTTCTTGGGCTTCCGCAGGTGAACTCGGTTTTAAGGGCTCCAGAAAATCCACCGCATTCGCTGCTCAGATGGCAGCTGAAACTGCTGCTAAGATCGCAGTTGACAACGGCATGAAGACCGTTGAAGTTTACGTAAAGGGTCCCGGTCAGGGCAGAGAATCCGCTATCCGCGCACTTCAGACTCAGGGTCTTGAAATCACGGTTATCCGCGATGTAACTCCCGTTCCTCACAACGGCTGCAGACCGCCCAAAATCAGACGCGTATAATTTAGGAGGCTTATTATGGCAAGATATACAGGTCCTGTATGTAGAATGTGCCGTAGAGAAGGCACTAAGCTCTACCTCAAGGGTGAGCGTTGCTTGACAGACAAATGCCCCGTATCCCGCCGCGGCACAGTTCCCGGCCAGCACGGCGCAGCTCAGTCCAGAAAGCAGAAAGAATATTGGATGCAGCTTCGTGAAAAACAGAAAGCTAAGAGATACTACGGCGTCCTCGAAAAACAGTTCGCTAACTATTTCGAAATCGCCGACAAAAAAGAAGGTCAGACCGGTGAAAACCTCCTCTGCCTCCTTGAAAGAAGATTTGACAACGTTGTATACAGAATGGGTCTTGCAGAAAGCCGCAAGGAAGCAAGACAGCTTGTAACACACGGTCACTTCACCATCAACGGTAAGAAAGCAAACATTCCTTCGATCATCATCAAGCAGGGTGATGTAGTTGCTCTCGCTGAATCCAGCCGCGATTCTGAAAAGTTCAAGGGTCTTCTCGAACTCATGGAATCCAAGGTTGCTCCTAAGTGGCTTGAAGTTGATAAGGCAAAAGCTTCTGCAAAGGCAATTGCTCTTCCCAGCAGAGAAGACGTTGACTTCCCGTTCGAAGAACACCTCATCGTCGAGTTGTACTCCAAATAATAACCCCCGAGGGTTACCCCCAAGGTTTCCCCGATGCGTGTTTGCTCTCGGTGGGGTTATTATGGATAACTCCCGAGCGCTGTGCATCAGAATCAATGCAAAATTCATTTTGTATTCTATTATTAGAAGGAGGGTTAATTAGATGATTGAAATTGAAAGACCGAATATTACTGCCGTAGAAACGGACGAAAATTCGAAGAAGGGCACTTTCGTGCTCGAACCTCTCGAAAGAGGTTATGGCGTTACTCTCGGTAACTCCCTTAGAAGAGTGCTTCTCAGCTCTCTCCCCGGTGTTGCTGTTGTCAGCATCAAGATCGATGGCTGCGACAAGGACGTTCTTCATGAGTTCTCGACGGTTCCCGGCGTAAAAGAAGATGTCTGCGAAATCGTTTTGAACGTAAAAGGTATTACTGCAAAGCTCTATGCTTCTTCCGCTAAGACCGTTGTTATCGACGTAACCGGTCAGAAGGATGTCAAAGCAGGCGATATCATTTGCGATGCCGATATTGAAATCTTGAATCCCGACCACCATATCGCAACCGTTTCCGAAGGTGTTCGTTTCCGTATGGAGCTTACATTTGACCATGGCCGCGGCTATGTTTCTCAGGACAAAAACAAACAGACCTACTCTCAGGGTCAGATCGGCGTAATTTTTGTAGATTCTATATTCACCCCTGTTTACAATGTAAGCTATAAGGTGGATCCCACCCGTGTCGGCAACGTTGTCGACTACGATAAGCTGACACTTGATGTTTTGACGAACGGTACTCTCTCTGCAAGAGAAGCGGTATCGCTCGGAGCCAAGATACTCAACGAACATCTCAACCTCTTTGTTGAACTTTCTGATGAAGCAAAGAGTGCAGAGATCATGGTTGAAAGAGAAGAAACCAAGAAAGAAAAAGTCCTTGAGATGACCATTGAGGAGCTTGATCTGTCTGTTCGTAGTTTCAACTGCTTGAAACGCGCAGGCATTGATACTGTTGAAGATCTTACATTGAGCTCTGAGGCGGACATGATGAAAGTCAGAAACCTCGGTAAAAAATCGCTTGATGAGGTTATCCAGAAACTCCACTCGCTTGGACTGAGTCTGAAAAAAGATGAAGACTGAGTCTTCGGTGGAAACATCAATAAACAGAGATTTTTCGGTGAATCCTTTATAAATTCAGGCAAAGGAGGAAAAGTATAATGCCCGGAACCAGAAAACTCGGCAGACCTACTGCCCACAGAATGGCTATGCTCAGAGGCATGGTAACATTGCTTCTCGAAAACGGTTCTATCGAAACAACCGTTACCAGAGCAAAAGAAGTTAAAGCTCTGACTGATAAAATGATTACTCTCGGCAAGAAGAACACACTTGCTTCTCGTCGTGAAGCTCTTTCCTTTATCACAAAGGAAGACGTTGTTAAAAAACTTTTCGATGAAATCGCTCCTGCTTACGCAGAAAGAAATGGCGGTTACACAGCTGTTTACAAGACAGGTCCCCGTCGTGGCGACGCTGCTGAAATGGCAATCGTTAAGCTTATCTAATTTAAGTGCATAACGCCGAACCCGAATGTGTTTTCGCGAGACACCTTCGGGTTCGCTTTTTCTTTTACATAAAGAAAAAGCTTGTTCCTCGCAAAAAGAAAGCAAGCGCTTCTTTTCTTGACGCGAAGAAAAGAACCAAAAGACGCGCAAGCGGAGCCCGCTTGACCGCGGATATTGGTAAGGCAGGATGCACATGATAGGGGCGATTTATGAAACGCCCGTTTGATCATCAGAAATAGAAAGAGAGGGAAATACGTTGGGTTTGTTTGGTAAAAAAGAAATGGATAAGATTGCGGCAAAAAATTTTTGGATCTGGTTTTCCGAAAATGAAGAATGGATTTTGCAAAATTTGAAAAGCAACGGCATGGCGGTTGTTGAGACGATCGATGCGGAATTGAAGCCACTTTTTCCATATTTTAAGAAAGAGCTTGCATTTCAGCTTGGATTTCATGATGGAAAGGGTGAGTTTTTCTTTTTTTATATGGGAAACAAAAATTTGAAGCGAGATGCGGAGATTTTGAAAAGCATGATGGCATCAAAACTAATGTCTCGTTGGACATTTATCATTGAAAAGTGATGGCAGAAGAGATTCTCACTTTATTGGATGAAGCGGGGTTCGTGTGTTGCGAAGAAGATATGGCTCCACCTTGCTTGGAGTGATAAAAGAAAAAACGCCGATAGATTCAAAATCTGTCGGCGTTTTTTTGTGGAAAATATTTATTTTTATAGACGAAATGTCGGGAGTCGCACCCCGAATAAAGGTTTTTGCGGGATTTTTAAGGGAGCTTTTTGCAAAAAGCTTCCTTGAACAAAAAGTTTCCTTAAAGGAGAGAAAGGACGGTAAGATTTTCTGTGGGGATGGCGATGCCGTCTGCCGAAAGCTCACCGAGCTTTACTGTCTTGTTGGTTCCGTGGTAATCGCTGCCGCCGCTGATCAGAAGATCATGTTTTTTGGCAACGGCGAGCAAAAAGTCGGATTCTGCTTTGGTGTAACGGGAATAATAACATTCCATACCGCGAAGACCGTAAGAGAGTAGGGCGTCCAGTGTTTCGGGGACAAACTTATGTGGCTCGCCTTCGCCTCCGAGCGGATGTGCCCAAACGGGGATAGCATTTGCGGCAAGGATCGCGGAAATGGCATCCTTGGCTGTGAGCCGAAGCTCGTCTTTTTTACAACCGTTCAGATATTTATCCATGCAATCCTGATAGGAGGAGGCATAGCCGTTTTGAATGAGAAGTGCCGCAAGATGCGCTCTGGAGGGGCTGTTTTTGGCGCGCAAGAACGCATTTTCTTCGTCGGAAAAGACGATTTTATGGTTATTTTTTAGGTGAGAAAGGCGAATTTCGAGATTCTTACGGCGCAGATCTTGACCGTAGGCGAGCATTTCGATGATCTCGGGAGCACTTGGTGCGAACCCAAACCCGAGAATATGCGTTGTTTTTCCGTTTTCTTTGCAGGAAAATTCAACACCTGTGATGACACGCGCGCGACCGTTTACAGCCTCAATGAGAGAGGGAAGACCTGCCACGGTATCGTGATCTGTGAGGGCAAAGGTCGTGATATTTTGTGAGAGAAGCTTTTCCGTGAGTTCCTCTGCGGTGTCGCTTCCGTCGGAAAATTTGCTGTGCAAATGAAGATCGGCAAACATAAAGACCTCTTAAAAATCAGATTTTGGAAAGGGTATAAAATAAGAAAACGCTCTTACCGAAGTAAGAGCGTTCCTGGAGCTGATATCCAGATTCGAACTGGAGACCTCATCCTTACCAAGGATGTGCTCTACCAACTGAGCCATATCAGCATCTTTTGTTTCCTGCGGACTTGCCGTTCGCATTTCACGAGTGTTATTATACTATATAGTTTTCGATTTGTCAATACCTTTTTTGAATTTTTTTCAAAAAGTCTTTATTTTTTTTTGAATCTATGATAAAATAGGCTTACTGATCAAGAAATCACGAATGGAGAATTAGGATATATGAAAAAGATACTGGTCATTGATGGAAATTCGATTTTGAATCGTGCATTTTATGGAATTCGCCCCTTGAAAACCAAGGATGGGCTTTTCACAAATGCGATCTATGGTATGGTTACCATGGTGGAGAGATATCTTTCCATGTGTACGCCCGATTATTTCGCGGTCGCATTTGATATGAAAAAGCCGACCTTTCGCCATGCGTTTTCTGCGGATTACAAAGCCAATCGACACGGTATGCCTGAGGAGCTTGCCATGCAGCTTGAGCCTGCAAAGGAATGCTTGCGTGCGATGGGGGCTCTCGTTTTAACGGCAGAAGGCTTTGAGGCGGATGATATTCTCGGCACGCTTGCCGCGATGGGTGAGGATGCGGATATGATGACCTATGTGGCGACGGGCGACAGAGACTCTCTCCAACTGATTTCAGATAAAACCAACGTCGTGCTCGCAACCAATACCGAACCGCTTCTTTTTGATACGGAAGCTTTCATTGAAAAATACGGCGTGCGTCCCGAACAGTTTGTCGATGTGAAAGCGCTGATGGGAGATAGCTCCGACAATATCCCCGGCGTTCCCGGAATCGGGGAAAAGACTGCACTGAAGCTGATTGCCGAATACGGCAGTCTTGACGGCATTTATGACGATCTCGAATCGAAAAAACTCACCAAAGGCACGATCACAAAGCTTGCGGACGGAAAAAAGTCCGCTTATGACTCGCAGTTTTTGGCGCGAATCAAGCGCGATGTACCGCTTGGCATCACGCTCGATGATTTTGCCTATCATGGTGCACACAAAGAAGAGCTTCGTGCGCTTTTTGAACGCTTTGAATTTTTCGCGCTGATCAAGCGTTTGGGACTGGAAAAGGAAGAGGTAGAAGAGATCGAAATCACGGTGAAAATGGTTTCGGCTGATAAGCTCTCCTTAAAAAATGACGCAAAATATGCGATCGCTTTTGATTTTGAAAGCGATACGGCGGCAATTGCTGACGGAGAGACCGTTTATCTCACAGAGGGCATTTCCGCGCTGAAACCATATCTTGACGGCGATCATCATTTTATCGTTCACGACGAAAAAACGGCACTCCACGCGCTTTCCGCGATGGATATCGGCTTTACCGCGTGCGGAGATGACCTCATGCTTATGGCGTATATCGCGGCGGTTACGGATAACGATTTTACCTTTGATAAGCTTACGCAGAGATTGCTTGCAAAAGAAGCAAAGAGCCTTGCGGAGCGTGCATATTATACCATGCGCCTTTATGGTGTTTTTACCGAAGAGCTTGAAAAAAGCGGACAGACCGCGCTTTACCGCGATGTAGAATTTCCGCTTTGTCGCGTACTGTACGAGATTGAAAAGGTTGGGTTTTCCGTCGATGTGGAGGCGCTTCGTGCGTTTTCCGTTCAGCTTGGACTCATGCAGGAGGAATATGCGCAACGTGTTTACGAAGCGGCTGGAGAGGAATTTAACATCAATTCGCCCAAGCAGCTTGGCGTGATCTTGTTTGAAAAGCTTGGCTTCCCGCACGCCAAAAAGACGAAGAGCGGATATTCTACGAGTGCAGAGGTCTTAGAAAAGCTTCGCCCGTATGCTCCCATCGTCGGGGACGTTCTCGAATTTCGTCAATATGGCAAGCTCAAAAGCACCTATGCGGACGGACTTGCCGCGGCGGCAGATGAAAACGGACGCGTACACACCTCGTTCCGTCAAGCGCTCACCGCGACGGGGAGACTTTCCTCTACGGAACCAAACCTGCAAAATATCCCGATCAAAACCGAGCTTGGCAGAGAATTTCGTAAATTCTTTGTCGCAAAGAATGACGACTACGTGCTTATCGACGCGGACTATTCTCAGATCGAGCTTCGTCTGCTTGCGGCAATTTCGGGGGATGAGGGTATGATCGATGCGTTCCGTTCGGGACATGACATTCATACCGCAACGGCAATGAAGGTCTTTGGTGTTTCGGCAGAGGACGTTACGATCGAGCTTCGTAAGAAGGCGAAAGCGATCAATTTCGGTATTATGTACGGCATGGGCGATTTTTCGCTCGCTTCCGATCTTCATATTTCCCGCGCCGATGCGAGAGCGTATATCGACAGTTATATGGGCAGTTTCCCGAAGGTGAAGGAATATCTGGAGCGTGTGGTTGCCGATGCGAAGCGTGAGGGCTACGTTGCGACGTTGTTTGGCCGCCGCCGTTATATTCCTGAGCTTGCTTCTTCGAAAAAGATGGAGGTCGCATTTGGCGAACGTGTGGCAATGAACAGCCCGATTCAGGGAACTGCCGCCGACATCATCAAGCTTGCCATGGTGAATATTGCAGAAAAGCTGAAAAAGGACGGTTATGATGCGCGACTTATCTTGCAGGTGCATGACGAACTGATGATCGAAGCGCACAAGGACTGTGCTGAGGAGGTTTCCACGCTTCTCAAAGCCGAAATGGAGAACGCTGTATCGCTTGCTGTACCGCTCACGGTGGAGATCGCTTCGGGCAAGAGCTGGTATGAGGCGAAATAAAACCATCGTCAGCGCATAAAGCTTCTATTTTTCGTAAAAACTATAAGCAAACTTTTTAGTAAGGGAGCTTATAGTTTTTTTATGAGAAAACGAATGTTGATTTATCTTTGTATTTTAACGGCATCGCTTGCGGCTTGCGGAAAGAGAAGCATTCCTGTTTTTGCGGATGCGGATACGCTTGCGCGCTCGCTTTATGCAAATGCGGGATTCGATACCGATGCGGTATATGCAGAGAATGTGGAAAGTACGGATTCGTTTCGTTTCGGTATTACGATCACGGAATTTGAAAACGCTGTGGAGGATGCGGTGTGTTATCGAAAAGTGATCGATAACAACGGACAAATGCTGTATGCGCTGAAGATGCGCTCGGATACGGATGCGGAAAAGCTTGCTAAAACATTTTTCGCAAGCTATGAATTTGTTCCGTGCGATGCGGCAGAGAAAATGACCGTCGCTTCAGCAGGGAATTACGTTATTTTCTTTAAGTCCGATATCGGAGAAGTGGATGCGGCGGTAGAGGCTTTCCGCAATCTCATGGAAGGGCATCTCGGCTTTGAGAAGGAGCTTGCAAACAGAGGCTGAATGTCGAAGAAACCACGGCACATGATCGGATGTGCCGTGTAGTTTTTTCAAAAAATGCAGAAAACTACTTGTAATTTCTAAGAATCGTGCTATAATAAGCATAGAAAAATAAACAGAGTAGACGATGACGAGTCAAAGTGCCGAAAATACGGGGAGTTGACTTTCGGACGAAAACCTATGTTGCTGTGTCATTGTCGCATCCCGCTGTTACATATTTGCCATGGCACCGAAAACGGTGTTTTTTGGCTTTGTGTGGTCGCGCGTCTGTTTTTACGGAGGTGCTTTTTTATGTCCAAAATTTCGAAAAAAAACAAAAAAACAAGAAAAATGTCGCAAAATTCCCGTGCGGCACTCATTCGTTTGACAACGACGGCGATGATGGTGGCGCTCGCCATCGTGTTTGCGCGTTGGCTCGGTTTTCCGCAGAATGGCAATTTCCGAATTGAGATCAGCTTCTTGCCGATCGCGGTCGTGGCAATGCTTTACGGACCTATTTGGTCGGCGGCGGCATATGGGCTTGCCGATTTTATCGGTGCATTGCTCTATACGGGGGTCAATCCCTTTATCATGATCTGTAAGATCGTATACGGCTTGGCACTCGGACTTTTCTTTTATAAAAAAGAGAAGATCGGACTTGTTCGCAACATTCTGTTTTTTGTCGTCGGCGGTTTTATCATCGACGTTCTCATGATGATGCCGATCTGGGTCTTCATGTTCGGAAATACGTGGGAACAGGCTTTTTATTTTCGTATGATCGGCTATGCCGTCAATACTCCTGTTCGCATCATCGTTCTTGCGGTGGCAGACAGATATCTTTTCCCTGCGCTTCGTAAACATCTTATAAGGAGAAAAACAACTATGCAGAACACGACAACAGAAAAATTCGCTTCTTATGCCAATGGTTTTCAAGCCGTTCCGCGTCTTGGCTTGGAACGTATTACGTATTTGATGCAGCTTCTCGGCAATCCGCAGGACAAGCTCCGCTGTATCCATGTGGCAGGTACGAACGGTAAAGGCTCGACCTGTGCGTTTCTCGAATCCATGCTCCTTGCCGCAGGCTATAAGGTCGGCAAATATATCTCTCCGAACCTGGTCCGTGTGAATGAACGCATCACGTACTGCCGCGAAGAAATCTCGGATGCAGATCTTAGCGCACTTCTTGCTAAAATCGAAAAGATCATTCCCGAAGCAGAAAAAGCGCTTGGTGATAAGATATCTCAGTTTGAAATCTGGACGGCTGCCATGTTCTGCTATTTTGCTGAAAAAGCGCCCGATTACGTCGTTTTGGAAACAGGTCTTGGCGGTGAATTTGACGCAACGAACGTTATTTCCCGTAATGTGATGTCCGTTCTCACACAGATCGATATCGACCACGTGGAATATCTAGGCGATACCATCGAAAAGATCGCCACAACAAAGAGTAAGATCATCAAAAAAGATTGCGAAAGCGGTGTTACCGTCGTTGCTGCACAGGATAACGGCGCAATCCCCGTGATCAAGAGAGAAGCCGATGCTTGCGGTACGAAGCTTATCGTTCCCGACGATGCGATTTCTGAGGGTACGGAAGAAATCTATGAGATCATTTCCTATGGCAATATGAAGCATTTGCGTCTGGGTCTTGGCGGTCTTTATCAGATCGAAAACGCTTGCACGGCAATCGAATGTGCCAAGGCACTCGGTCTTTCCGAGGACGCGATCCGTCAAGGTCTTGCTGAGGCGAAGAATCCTGCGCGTTTTGAAATGATTGGTACGAACCCTAGTGTCATTTATGACGGCGGACATAACCCGAACGGTGTGCGCTCCCTCAAGGCATCGCTTGACCGTTATTATCCCAAGCGCGACAGGACCGTTGTGTTTGCTTGCATGGCAGATAAGGAATTTATGCCCTCGCTTGAGCTTCTCAACGACGGGTACAGCCAATTCGTATTCACGACCGTTCAGAATAATCCCCGCGCGATGGGTGCGGAAGCGCTTCGAAATGCGGCGGCGGAAAAGGGAATCATCGGTGAATGGGCACCGACGCTCAAAGAAGCGATCGCGCTTGCCAAAGAAAAAGGCAATCTGGTCGTTACCTGCGGTTCGCTTTACCTGTATGCCGATCTGTTTTGATATTTTTTATGAAATCCCGAGTTTTCGGGATTTCTTTTTTTGATTTGTTTTAAGTTTTGTGATATTTTTTGTTGCGGTCAAGCGGGCTCCGCTTGCATTTCTTTTGGTACTTTTCTGAATGTTCAGAAAAGTACGATGAGCCTTTCTTTTTGCGAACTTTTTCTTTTAGAAAAAAGAAAAAGTGGATAAGAAAAAGAGGGATAGGTTGACAAAGAGAAAAGAAATTGGTATAATAAAAGTAACTGCAAAGGATTTGGTAAGACCTGAAAACGGAGAGTATGCTTGTATGTACGACGGATATTCAACGATAGAAAATAAATTGGAATTGCACTTTTTTGGTGCTGCTTCCCACAAGTTTGGGGAAAAACTGACGCTTGACGGAGAAAGATTGCCGTTCGAGCTTTTTCTCTGCGCTTCCGCAGGTGCGCTTATGCTTCGCATCGGAAAGAAGGATATTGTGCTTTCGGAGGGAGATGTGGCGCTTGTGCCATATGACACGGAGTTTCGTGTTACCGCGGAGCGGGGAGCAAAGGCGATCTGGGTCGCCGCGGATTATCGGCTTTTCACAAATCTGCGAGTCTTTTCCATTTTTGATCTGCCATACAAATTGGAGGATAGAACGGTAAACGTGGCTTCTATTTGTCATTCGCTTTGTGATCTTGTTTTAGATAATGAGTTTACCAATTACCGCTTGGAAAATGCATTGGAGATCAATTTGCTGTTGTATCGATTGGCGCTCGTCGTGATTCGCAAGAGCTTCCCGAAAAAGGAATCCAATATGGTCATGACCAGATTTGAAAGACTTGCGCCCGTGCTTTCGCATATCGGCGAAAAGCTCGATAAGATGTGTCCGATCGGAGAGCTTTCCGAGATCATGGAAATGTCCGAGGATTCTTTTTATCGCTATTTCAAATCCACCATCGGACAGGCTCCGAAGGAATATCTCATTTCCGAAAGATTGCGTAAGGCAAGGATCTTGCTTGCCAGCTCGCAGGTTTCCGTAACGGATATTTCCAAGCAGTGCGGATATGAGAACCCCTTCTATTTCAGTACGCTTTTCCACGGAAAATACGGTCTTTCTCCGAGCGCTTACCGTGAGAAAACGTCAGCGCTTATGGCGGTTTTGACTTGATTTTGAAAATTTTTATGTAAAGGATTATATCATTATGGATTTTTCGAAGATCAGATTGTTTCTTTTTGATATGGACGGAACACTTTATCTCGGTAACGACCTTTTTCCGTTCACAAAGCCCATGCTCGATGAGATCAAAAAGCAGGGCAAGACTTATCTTTTCATGACGAACAATTCGTCCAAAAGTGTGCTTGATTATGTGAAAAAGCTCGAAAAGCTCGGTATTCCCGCGGTTTACGACGATTTTATCACATCCTCTCAGGCGACGGCAGATTATCTCATGAAAAATCATCCCGGTTTGCGTTTTTACGTGATGGGTACGGAATCTTTCAAGAAGGAGCTTGCTTCCTCCGGCGTGATCGTTTGCGATACCTATTCTGAGGATATCGAGGGCGTTGTTATGGGCTACGATACCGAGCTTACTTATCAGAAACTCGATGACGTTTCCAAGCTTCTCACGCTGAAAAAGGATATCCCCTATATCGCGGCAAATCCCGACTGGGTATGTCCCACTGAATATGGCTACGTTCCCGACTGCGGTTCTGTGGCGACGATGATCTGCAATGCAACAGGCAGAAATCCTCACTTCATCGGTAAGCCGCGTCCCGAAATGCCTCTCGCGGCGATGGCACGTATCTCCCAAAAAGATCCTGAAGTCAATAAGGATACCACGATGGTCATTGGCGACCGCGTGTATACCGATATTGCGTGCGGTGTTCACGCAGGGATCCATTCGCTCCTTGTTCTCAGCGGAGAATCCACCATGGAAGACGTGGAAAAGAGCGATGTGAAGCCGGAATTCATCATGCGCGATTGCGCTGAGCTTCTTGAGAAAATCAAATAATTATTTCGGAGGATAGATATATGGCAAGACCAAAGGGCATTCCCTTCAACGAAGAAACAGCAGGCTCGAATTATGCGGAGTTTACCATTGCACGTAAGCCCGACGGCAAGATCAAAATGCAGAGAATGCTTTTCATCATTCTTTACACCATCGTTGCTGTCGCGTATATTTTCGTATTTACCGTACTCACCAAAATGATCCCTCTCGTGGCGATTTTGCCCCTCATCATTCTTATCATGTGGTTCTTTACGTGGAAGCTTACCAAGATCGAATATACATACGTCGTATATCAGGGTCTTCTTCACGTATATAAGAACAACGGCTACAACAAAGCAAAAGAAGTATTCACCGCAAAGTTTAGCGAAACCGAAGGTGTTTACCCTGTTTCCGATGAGGATTACACGAAGTATGCGGATGCTTGCGAAGCGGTGCTTGATTATTCCATCGGCAACAACACGGAGGACCGTTATTTCGCTATTTTTGCTGTGAACGGCAAAAAAACGGCTGTATATTTCACAGCGGCGACCAAGCTCCTCACCGCGATGCGCTATTATGGCGGCGAAAACGTTGTGGTAACCTATGTTTCCCGTTAAAATGAAATAATGATGATCGATGTCTTTCGCTTTTGCGAAAGACATCGTGATTTTGAGGTGTTTTTATGATTTATACCGTTACTTTGAATCCGTCTGTGGATTATATCGTCAGACTTCCGTCCTTTGAAGCAGGAAGGGTCAACCGCGCCGATTATGAGGCTATTGTGGCAGGGGGAAAGGGTATCAATGTATCCGTGATGCTCCATCACCTCGGTGTGGAATCGACGGCGCTTGGCTTTGTTGCAGGATTTACGGGCAAAGAGATTCAGCGCCTTGTGCGTGAAGCAGGCTGCCATGAGCGCTTCATTCCGCTTCATGAGGGTTTTTCGCGCATCAACGTCAAAATGAAGACCGATACGGAAAGCGAGATCAACGGTGCAGGACCTGTCATTCCGAAGGCATCCCTGGATGCTTTGATGACGATGTTGGATGATTTGCAAGAAGGCGATATCCTTGTCCTTTCGGGAAGTGTTCCGAAATCTGTTCCGAGGACGATCTACCGCGATATGGCAGCGCGCCTTGAAAAGAAAGGTGTGATGATTGCCGCAGATGCTTCGGGAGAATTGCTTACGGATATTTTGTCGTATTCGCCTTTTCTGATCAAACCCAACCACCATGAGCTCGGTGAGCTTTTCGGTCTTGAGATCGATACGGCGGAGGAAGCGATTTTGTATGCGAAAAAATTGCAAGCGATGGGGGCGCGAAACGTGCTCGTTTCTATGGCGAGCAAGGGAGCGGTATTGATTTCGGAAAAGGGAAGCGTGCATACGGCACACGCACCCAAGGGCATTCTCGTCAATTCCGTTGGTGCAGGAGATTCTATGCTGGCGGGCTTTTTGGCAGGTTATCTCGAAAGCGGAACCTATGAAAATGCGCTTGCGCTCGGTATTGCGGCAGGCAGTGCGTCCGCGTTCTCGGAAGGGATCGCCTCTTTTGAAGAGGTGAAACGCCTTCTTTAACAAATTCTTTGCTTTTGTGTACTTTGATAGAAAAGTTCTATGGCATGCATCAACTTTTTTTATACAAATTGCCAAAAAACTATTGACAAAATGGAATCTTAGATGTAGAATAGTAACATCCTTTTTATAAGTCAAACGCAGAGATCGGAAAAAGTACGTTTTGTGAAAACGCGCAGAGAATCATCGGTTGGTGCGAGATGATCGTCGGTAACAAATCGGAATTACGCTCCGTGAGCGGTGCGGGCAAGTCGTATGAGGCGTCCGTAACGGGTACGACCGTTATATCGCACAGCATATATTGATGCTTGATAAGGTCATGTGTGTAAGCACGTGATGAAACAAGGTGGTAACGCGGAAATAGATTCGCCCTCGTACAATTTTTGGTTTTGTGCGGGGCGATTTTTATTTATAAAAAAATATATTTTTAAGAGAGGACCCCCTTTATGAAACTTTTCAAAAGACTCACAGCAATCGCACTCGCGGCGATTCTTGCTTGCTCCTGTATGATGATGGCATCCTGCGAACAGGCAAACAACAAGCTCCCCATCGTATGCGGCGAAACCGGTATGAATGATGTTGCCGGTGTTGCAACCTACGGCGTAAACTATTACAGCCTCGGTGTAAAAGCAGGCGATATGGCAGCGGACATCCTTTTGAACGGCGCAGACGTTTCCACAATGTCCGTTCAGATGGACCCCAACCCCACACTCACCATCAACGAAACCGTTGCTGCTGAAATCGGCTTCACTATTCCTGAATCCGTAAAAGCAAAGGCAACCGCCGCAGGCGTCAATACCGTTACCAGAGTAGAATCTGCTATCGTGGAATCCGGCGCTGACTTCACCGTTGGTATCCTCCAGCTCGTTCAGCACGTTGCTCTTGACCAGTCCAACAAGGGCTTCCAGGATCAGCTCTCTGTTCGTATGGCAGAAGCAGGCAAGACTGTTACCATTCTTGACGAAAACGCAAGTAACGAACAGTCCAACAACGTAACCATCGCAGAAAACTTCGTTGCACAGAAGGTTGACCTCATTTACACCATCGCTACCTCCTCTTCTCAGGCTGCGGCTGCCGCTACCGAAGAATCCAAGATCCCCGTACTTTTCAACGCGGTTACAGATCCCGTTGGTGCAGGTCTCGTTGCTTCCATGGAAGTTCCCGGCGGTAATGTATCCGGTGTTTCCGATATCAACCCTGTTGCACAGCAGGTATCTTTGATCTCTGAGCTTCTCGAAACCACAGACATCAAGATCGGTTTCCTTTATACCTCCGCAGAAGCAAACTCCAAATATCAGGTAGACCTTGGTATTGCAGAATGCGAAGCAAAGGGCTATGAATACGTAGAAAAGGGTATCGGCGATATCAATGATATCCAGGCTGCTTTCACCGCGCTTCTCGCTGAAGGCGTTGACGCAATCTACATTCCTACCGATAATACCCTTGCAAACGGTATCGCAACTGTTCACTCGGTCAATATGGGTGAATAACCACAAATTTCAATAGACCTCTACGAGGCTTGTGAATTTTTCACAAGCCTCGCAAGTTGTCTTTATACGAAAGGAGTTCATATTTCAAACCATGCTTAATTTATTATTATCCGGTGTTACGCAGGGGCTGATCTGGGCAATACTTGCTCTTGGCGTATACCTTTCCTACCGTATACTGGATGTTGCCGATTTGACCTGTGAGGGATGTATCACGCTCGGTGCATCGGTTGCCGCGATGCTCATCTGGAAAGAGGTAAACCCTGTTCTCGGTGTTATTATCGCGTTTCTTGCAGGCTGTCTTGCGGGCATTATCACCGGTCTTTTGCAAACAAAACTGAAGATCCCGCCGATCCTTGCGGGTATCTTGACAATGATTTCTCTCTATTCCATCAATATCCATATCATGAGCTTGGCAACAGGTGCTTCGGGTACAGCAAACCTTTCGCTTCTGAACTTTAAGAACGGTACGATTTTTGCACCTCTTTCCAATCTTCTCGGACTCAATAAGACGATGACGGCGCTTATTTTGGGTGTCATCATTGTGGTTTTGATCATTGCTGTGATGTATTGGTTCTTCGGTACCGAAATCGGTTCTGCCATTCGTGCAACGGGTACGAATGAAAAGATGTGCCGTGCGCAGGGCATCAATACCGATACCACAAAGATTATCGGTCTTGCACTTTCCAATGGTCTTATTGCGACCTCGGGTGCGCTCCTTTGCCAGTATCAGGGCTATTCCGATGTCAATATGGGTGTCGGCTCTATCGTTATCGGACTTGCCTCCATTATCATTGGTGAAGCAATCTTTATGAAAGCCAAAAACTTTGCAGTTAAGCTTTCCGGTATCATTGTCGGTTCCGTGCTTTACCGTGTCGTTGTTACCTTTGTTATCGCATCGGGTATGCCTTCGACAGACCTGAAGCTGATGACTGCTGTCATCGTTATCGTGGCACTGGTATTGACCTCTTTTGCAGGTAAATTCAAAAAGAAGGGGGAAAAAACAAATGCTTGAATTGATTGATGTCAAAAAGACCTTTAACCCTGGAACGATCAACGCTAAAAAAGCGCTTTGCGGCGTCAACCTCCATTTGAACCCCGGCGATTTTGTTACCATCATCGGCGGCAACGGTGCGGGCAAATCCACCACACTCAATGCCATTGCCGGCGTTTGGAAGATCGACAGCGGTAAGATCAAAATCGACGGTATCGATGTTTCGAAGCTTCCCGAGCATAAACGCGCAAAATATCTCGGACGTGTATTCCAAGACCCCATGACGGGTACTGCCGCAACCATGGAGATTCAAGAAAATCTTGCGATCGCGGCGCGCCGCGGGGATCACAGAACGCTCCGCTGGGGCATCACGGCAAAGGAAAGAAAAGAATACCGTGAGCTTCTTTCCATGCTCGATCTCGGTCTTGAGGACCGTATGACGTCCAAGGTCGGACTTCTTTCCGGCGGTCAGAGACAGGCTTTGACGCTTCTCATGGCAACGCTCCAGCAGCCGAAGATCTTGCTCCTTGACGAACATACCGCCGCGCTTGACCCTAAGACCGCGGCAAAGGTTCTTGAAATTTCCGATATGCTGATCGCGGAAAACAAGCTCACCGCGATGATGGTTACGCACAATATGCGCGATGCCATCGCACACGGCAACCGCCTCATCATGATGAACGCAGGCAAGGTCATTTTCGACGTTGCAGGCGAAGAAAAGAAGAAGCTGACCGTGGACGACCTCATTCAGAAGTTCTCTCAGAACAGCGGCGATATGCTTAGCGACCGCGCATTGCTTTCTTGAACCTCACTTTTTCTGATTCAAAAGAAAATGTGGGCAAAAAGAAGCAAAAGAGCCGCAAGGGAAATATCCCTTGACCCATTTGTGAAAAATTTGACCTAACATGAACAATAACAAGACAGACAAGGAATACTTGTCTGTCTTACGCTGTAAAGAAAGGAGGCGCTTTTATATGAGATATGTATTTTTTGATATTGAATGTGCGGATGGCGGAAAGGGCAGTATTTGTTCTTTTGGATACGTGATCTGTGATGAAGAATTTCGAGAGATCGAAAGCGATGATATCATCATCAATCCCGATTCTCGGTTTTATCTTGTCGGACGTTCCAAACGTCCCGACCTTTTCTTGGCGTATCCCGAAGCGGTATTCCGAAAAGCGCCGCTTTTTCCGCATTATTTTGAACGTATCCGCTCGATCTTGGAGGCGGATGATCAGATCGTCATCGGTCATTCCGTGCAGGACGACGCGGCGTTTCTCTGCAAATCCTGTGCACGATACGGACTTCCGCCCTTGAAATTCAAGTTTGCGGATAGTCAAAGCCTTTACGCCGATTATCTCGGCAAAAAAGGACAGGTCGCCTTGGATAAGGCTTGCGATGCGTTTGAGATCCCAAAGGATCACAAGATACACAAAAGTGAGGATGACGCGAGGGCAACGATGCGCCTTGTATGTGCGATCTGCAAGGCAAAAGGCAAAACGCTTCCCGATGCCATTTGCGCCTGCGAATGTCTTGGTGAAACGGCGGATTTTAAGATTTTTTGTTCGTATATGCATCCAAACAAGACGATGTTTATACATTTCCTTTCCTCGCTTCAGCCGAAGCGAAAATGCCCCGATATTTTGCGTGGCAAATGCGTTTCTGCCGCGACTGCGGTCGAACAGCCGAATCAGAAGTATATCTATCATTTGGTGCAAATGATCGCCGATGCAGGCGGAACGTATACGCGCGTTCCTTCGCAATGTGATATCTTCATCACGAGCGGCGACCCCGAAAAGGCGAAAGTCTGCAAGCGTACTCGCGTGGCGAAGCAAGCAAAGCACGGCGGCGCAAAGATCGAAATGATCTCGCTGAATGAGTTTTTGAAGAAACTCGGTGTCAGCAGAGCGGATTTTGAAAAGCTGCCGAACGTGGATATTACCTGGATGTAAGCAATCACTTTATAGAAAAAACCAAGGCATGAGCCTTGGTTTTTTTCTATGTAATTGTTATGATCTTACGCTTTGCGCTGTTGTTTAGCAGCGGCTTTTGCAGCAGCCTTTTCAGCGTGTTCTGCACGAGCAGAAGTCTTGCCTTCTTCTTTGATATCGCCTGCTTTTGTGAGGGAAACCTTGGTAAGGAACGGACCGACGATTTCATAAACGAGAACGGCAAAGAGGGTAATATTACGAACGATATTGCCTTCAGCACCAAGCTCGGTTGCCTTGATCGCCATGCCGAGCGCAACGCCCGCCTGAGGAAGAAGGGTAATACCGAGGTATTTTACGATGTTGCGGTCGCATTTTGTCGCTCTTGCGCTGATGCCTGCGCCGAAATACTTACCGAGAGAACGAGATGCGATATAGACGATACCGATGAGTACAACGGCGAAGTTTGTGAATACGGAGAGATCAAGCTCTGCACCGCTGATAACGAAGAAGAGAATGAGGATAGGCGTTACCCATCTGTCTGCTCTTTCCATGAGTTCTTCGGAGAAATCACAGAAGTTGCAGAATACGGTACCGAGCATCATGCAGGCAAGGAGAGAGGAGAAGCCGATGTGGACGGTGCCAATGTGGAATTTGAGGCAAGAGATGGCAACGGTCATGAGTACGAAGGTTACGGAGACCGCCATACGCTTGGATCTGGAATGGAAGAAGCGTTCGCAAAGTGTGAAGAGAAGACCCATCACGAAGCCGAGCACGAGGGAGAGAACAACTTCAAGAAGCGGTTCGAGAACGATGGAAAGGATATCGACAGTGCCTGTGCTGAGGGATTTTGCAACACCGAAGGAGATCGCAAATACGACAAGACCGACCGCGTCGTCGAGCGCTACGACAGGAAGCAAGATATCGGTAACGGGACCCTTTGCTTTGTACTGCTTAACGACCATGAGGGTTGCGGCGGGAGCGGTCGCGGTCGCAACAGCGCCGAGAACGAGTGCCGCGGAAAGGGAGAGCTTATCGGGCATTGCGAAATGGAGTGCGATGAGTATGCCGTCTACCAAAAGACAAGTGAAGACTGCCTGGAAAATACCGATTATGGTAGCCTGTTTACCGATTTTTTTAAGAGATGCAAGTCGAAATTCGTTACCGATGGAAAACGCGATAAAGCCGAGTGCAACATCGGAAATGATGCCAAAGCCTTCAAGCTGTTCATGCGTGATACCGATACCGGGGATTCCGAGTGCGCCAAGGAGAAAAGGACCGATGAGGACGCCTGCAATGAGATATGCAGTAACTGCGGGGAGCTGAACTTTCTTCGCAAGTCTGGACAGGAGAAGACCTGCAAGCAGAGCGATGGAAAGCGTCAAAAGAATACTTGCTGTCTGAGACATGATTGAGCCTTCTTTCATAAATTATATTATTATTTGGTTTGCACCACAATTTCACAGTATAGCACTTTGCAATATAAAAGTCAATAGAAATATGCAGGTTGCTCAAATTTTATTTGTATTTTTGGGCAGATACTATAAAACGAAATTCATAAAAATCCATCACACTATCTTGCACCATGACTTGACATATGTTATAATAATACCATAAAATACAAGTTGCCTTTATGAAAGGAAAACAACATATGAAAGTAGTACTTCAAAACGTAACAAAAAAATTCCCCGCGCGCGGAAAAAAGGGAGAGGACGTGATTGCGGTCAATGACTTTTCCTTTGAGATTCCGGATGGCGAGCTGATCGGACTTCTCGGCCCATCGGGCTGTGGCAAAAGCACGACGCTTTCTCTCATCTGCGGTCTGCAAAAGCCGACGAGCGGCAAGATCTTTTTCGGTGAGGATGACGTAACGGCGACGCCTCCCGAGCATCGCGGTGTCGGCCTCGTATTTCAGAATTACGCGCTGTATCCGCAT
>JBGVLA010000209.1:0-4186 GCA_045124015.1 Eubacteriales bacterium
CATCCGTCGCAGGATTATCGATCAGCTCGCCATCCTCGGTAAAGCGAGAGCCGTGGCAGGGACAATCCCACGTATGCTCTGCTTTGTTATATTTGAGGGCGCAACCGAGGTGCGGACATCTTGGTGTAGTGGGAGTGAGCAGTCCGATGGTGGACTCAAAAGCGTTTACGATAAGTTGCGAACGTAGAACGGTGCGCGAGGGGTCGAAAACTTCGGCGTAGGGATTGGATTTGCCTCTGACGAGATCGCAAAGGATATCTGCCGCGACCATGGCGTTGGTCATACCCCATTTGTTAAATCCCGTTGCAACGAATACGTCGGGAGTGGATTTAGAATATTGACCTATATAAGGGATATCATCCAAAGTCATGCAATCCTGCGTTGCCCACTTGCCGACGATCTCGGCATTTTTGTAATACTTACGGGCAAAATCTTCAAGCTCCTGCCAACAACCGCCTTGCTTGCCCGTTCGGTGTCCGCCACCACCGAGGAGCAGAAGATTTCCGTAGCTTCGAAAGGACAGACCTGTGCTCGATTCATCCACATACATTCTTTCTACTTTTTTTGCGTTTTTGAGCACAAGAACGTAGGAACGGTGCTGATAAAGTTTCAATGAGTATAAGCCGTGTTTATTGAGCATCGGAAAATGAGTTGCAATAATCATTTTTTTGTAGGTGATTTCACCGTGATTGGTGATTGCCTTGTGCGGCATCAGTTCCACGACTTTAGTATGCTCGTAGATTGGCAGATCTTTTGCAATTGTATAGAGAAATTTCAACGGGTGGAACTGCGCCTGATCCCTCACGCGCACCGCACCTGCAACCGAGAACGGAAGCTCGTGAGCATCCGAAAACTCAGCTTTCACACCAATACGATTGAGCGCGGCGACCTCTTTTTCAATCTTCTTGCGGTCGCCCTCGGAATAAACGTAATTATCCCTCGTTTCGTAGTCGCAGTCGATACTTTCACAAAGTCGGGCGTATTCCTTGCACGCATTTTTCTGAGCCTCTGCGTAAAGCCGCGCCTTGTTCTCGCCAAAGCGACGTATCATTTTGTCGTAGATCAAGCCGTGCTGTAGGGTGATCTTTGCCGTGGTGTTTTTGGTAATGCCGCTGCATATTTCCGTCGCTTCTACGAGCATACAATCCACACCTGCATTTTTGAGTTTGTAGGCGCATAAAATCCCTGCAATTCCGCTGCCGATGATCAAAACGTCGGTGTTTATATTGCCCTTCAAAGCGTCAAAATACACACGCCTTGCAGTATCTTCCCAAATAGAATCCATACATATCTCCTACTACTTGTAATATGGATAGTATTTGTCATTTTCGAATCTTACATACCTGCCAAAATTTCGTATAAATTACTTTAGAAATGCCGAAAATAAAAAGGATAACGGAGGTGAAGATATGAGCAATCGATTGGCAAATGAAACAAGTCCCTATTTGCTTCAGCACAAGGACAATCCCGTTGAGTAGTAGCCGTGGTGCGACGAGGCATTTGAACGGGCGGCAAGGGAGGACAAACCCGTGTTTTTAAGTATTGGATATAGTGCGTGCCATTGGTGTCATGTGTTGGCTCACGAGAGCTTTGAGGATGAAGAAATTGCGGCACTGTTAAACCAATATTTTATATCCATCAAGGTAGACAAAGAAGAGCGACCTGACATTGACAGCGTCTATATGGCGGTCTGCCAAGCCTTCACGGGCAGCGGAGGCTGGCCGACGAGTATTTTTATGACTGCCGATCAAAAACCATTTTTTGCGGGAACGTATTTTCCCAAATCTTCTCGTGGCGGCATGATAGGATTTCGAGAGCTACTGCTCGCCATACACGAAAAATGGAAATCTGACCGTGATATACTACTAAAACAGTCCGACGAGATCATCAAGCATTTGAATGTGTCGCAGGATTCGGCAGATGTGGCTGATATGGATCTGACACACTTGGCAGTTCGGCAATACGAGCGTATCTATGACGAAAAATACGGCGGCTTCGGGCGGGCTCCAAAATTCCCGACACCGCACAATCTGCTATTTTTACTCGACTACTACGAGCGTTACAAAACACCCTCGTGTCTGAACATGGCGGAGCATACGTTGATACAAATGTATCGCGGAGGTATGTTCGACCACATTGGCTTTGGCTTTTGTCGATATTCCACCGATAAAAGATTTCTTGTCCCTCATTTTGAGAAAATGTTGTACGACAACGCACTCCTGATTCTTGCCTATTGCAAGGCGTATGCGGTGACGAAAAAGGAAATATATCTTGATATTGCAGAAAAAACGGCAAGCTATATTCTCCGTGAGATGACCTCGTCCGAAGGTGGCTTTTACAGCTCGCAGGATGCTGACAGCGAGGGTGAAGAAGGAAAATATTATCTGTTTACGCCTGACGAGATCATAAAGATTCTTAGAGCGGAGGACGGAGCGCACTTCAACCGTCAATATGATATTACGGATATGGGCAATTTTGAAAGAAAGAACATCCCGAATCTCTTGAAAAGCGATCCTTCGGACAAATCCTTTGAGCCATTCCTATCAATAATGGACAATTATCGTAAAAAGCGAACCTCTCTCCACCGCGACGAAAAGATCTTAACGTCGTGGAATAGTCTGATAATAGCCGCTATGTGCAATCTGTATCTTGTCAGCGGAAGGAAAATATATCTTTCTGCCGCACAAAACGCAGATGGCTTTATCCGTAAAAATCTGTGCAACAGTGACACGCTCTACGTGAGCTTTTATATGAACAAACGGGGCGTAAGAGGATTTCTCGATGATTATTCCGCCTATATTTTCGCTCAACTGTCCCTATATCGTGCGACGCTCAAAAGCGAATATTTGAAGCGGGCAAAAAGCTTGTGCGATAAGGTCATATCGGATTTTGGGGATAACACGGGTGGATTTTATTTATACGGTAAAGATCACGAAGAGCTTATCCTGCGGCCGAAAGAAACCTATGACGGCGCGATCCCAAGCGGAAATTCGCTGATGGCGTATAGCCTTGTGCGTCTTTCTCTTATGATTGATGAGGAGAGATACAAAACCGAAGCGGAACGGCAGCTTGATTTTCTCGCGCAAAGCGCAGCGCAATATCCCACAAATCACGCTATGTTTTTGAGGTCTCTTTTGGAGCACAATAAGCCGCCGATAAAAGTAACGATCGTTTGTGATCAACATACAGACAAAAGCAACTTGCCCCTTGCATTTCCCCCAGCGGCGCTCGTCGTCCTTTTGGAGGCCATCACAAAAGAATACCCGCTCAAAAACGGTAAGACCACCTATTACGTGTGCCAAGGGCACATCTGTCTGCCGCCAACCAATGACCCAAATAAATTGTTTGAAAATGTGCACACTTAATCACGGAAAGACGTGATGGATATGGATGAAAACAAGGGAATGAAAAAGAACAGGAGTCCAAAAAAGCCTCTTCCCCGACGATATAAAGGGTAAGATCGAGGATACCGACACCCGTGAACGCAAAGATGGTCCCGACGGAAATTAAATCAGATATAAATATAAAAACTGCCTCGGTAAGGAAACTCTCCCTGCCGAGGTTTTCTCAATTACGTTACATTATGTCGCTCCTACTTTCTTCTTTGCTTTCTCCTCGTTTTCCTCCTGCTTCTCCCTCCACTTCTCAAACTTCGCCATTTCTTCCTTGTTCTCAAAAAACTCAGTAATGATGGGATGATACATACGCACGATCTTCACGATTTCATGTGCAGGCACTTTCGAGCGCGGTTTATACGCCGCGCTCTTATCATGCATAAGCCATAGGATGTGATAAACAAACTCTTTGATCAAATTCAATACCCCTCACCTCTCATCTCTTTCCCTCGCGCCCCATGTACGCTGTCGCATACGTTGCCAGTCATTCAGAATTCTCAAAATCTCGGCTTCCATATCCTTGGGCGTACTGTCGGGGAAAAACGTGCGGAGCTTACCCATATCCAATTTAAGAAGCTCCTTCTGATTGGCTTTCGGGCGCTCCATCACCGAGGTCATGTTTTCAGCATCGAGCTTTTTGGATTCACTAAGCACTTTGAGCTTTACCGCCTGAGAAAGAGACGGAGTGGCTTCCAATTCATTGATCTGTTTTACCAGTTCGGTCTGTTCTTCCTCGGTTAAGTACGAAAGCTTTTCTGCGGGAGTAAGTGCGATCTTGCCCTCATCAACCA
>JBGVLA010000210.1:0-2817 GCA_045124015.1 Eubacteriales bacterium
ATCATGCACTGACCGTCCGCAACGGCAATGCCGGAGCCATTGGATATGATATTATCTTCTCCTTTTGTATTGGAAGACCGCTTGCTGGTACGCTTTTTTCCTTTCACCATCAATACATCGTTGTCGATGGATTCGCAATAGAAAAATTCCTTCCATTGATCGGCGAGCACGCCTCCAACTGCTCCAAGTCCTGCTTTAATAAGTCCCATAGTATGACTCCTTTCATCGTAATATTTTATTTTTCGTGTGATGATAAATGATCAGACTGCCTTCGATGGCAAAAGTCTTCAAATTTACTATATTATACCATAAATTTAATTTTTTTGTCAAGAAATGATCCGTATTTCCGGGGAAAAACCTTTCAAATATCGCAACAATTTGACAAAAACCACTTAGCAACACCATCATTTTCATTGCTTTCGATGATGTCCGTTGCTATGCGCTTGAGCGCCTCCTCAGCATTGGCAACGGCATAGCATTCTTCTGCCGCTTGAAACATCGGGATATCGTTGATACCATCTCCAAAGCAAACGACTTTATCGCACCCAAGCATCTTTTTGAGTACAAGCATCGCTTCCGCTTTCGTTGCACCGCGCGGATGAATCTCCAGCCACATCTCTGCGCTATACATATCCCGATACAAAACGGTCGGGAATTCCTCTCGAAATGCCTCGTATAAAGGTCTCAGCTTTTCTTCTTCATCCATACAAGCGATATGAAAGACCTCTCCCGCATAAAGAGCTTCTGCGAAAGAAACGGGATTACGGCGCAGATCGTTCCATCTATCCCGAATAAAGATCTTCATACCTCGCGTAGCTTTATCTGGTAGATATGAAAATTTTTCCTTTCCGTCAAAAAAAGCGTTCACAACGGGATATATTCCGCTTGCTGTCAAACGATCCAATATTCGCCCTGCTTCTTCCTGCGTAAACAGATTGGAAAGCAAGCGTTTTCCCGTCCCCGTTTCGGTGATAAATGTGCCGTTGAAGGTGATGACCGGTAATTTTTCGGGAAGTCCTGCCGTAACCTTACTTGAAGTTGCATAGGAACGCGCTGTCGCATACGAAAAAAGCAAGCCTTTTTCGGTCAATTCACGAATGGTCTGCACGGTAAAGGGGGATATCGTTTGATCCTTACGCAAAAGCGTTCCATCCAGATCGGTTATATATAATACCTTTGCCATACGCTTCACCAAAGAGATCTCGGATAAAATCCCTTTGCCTTTTGCTCACGGATAAATTCACGAAAAGGCTCGCTGTCCTGCATATAGGTTACGCCCTTCCAAACAGATTCCGTGGGAATGACCTTGATCTCGCATTTGCCCTCAGCGATGAGCATTTCCATCGTCGTCGAAATGATCAACTCGCAGGAGGAAAGATCCTCTTGATTGCGTTCCAAAAATTCTGTAAACAAAGGCTTCATATACGTCAGCACGGAAGGTGTAAAGCCAAAACAATTCATGGAGACCGTAGAATTTTTATCGATGCTTACGACGCTTCCATCAGGATACGTATTGATGACCTCACCCGAAGGCAAACGTTCCACGCGCTTGTTTTCTTCGATAAAATCAAGCATGCCCTTTTCATTCACCTTGCAAATGCCGCGGCAAACCGAGCCGTTTGCGCTAAGCGTATTTTCGATCTGATATCCTATCATGCAATACTGAGCGATGTTCGTGTCTTTTGCCGTTTCCAAAAAATCGTGAAGTTTTTTCAGCGTATCATAGCCGTAAAAATCATCTGCATTGAGAATACCGAAATTCTCTTTCATTTCACCGAGAGAAAGCACAGCGTGGGTTGTGCCCCAAGGCTTTTTGCGTTCTTTCGGTACGTGATAATCCCCGTCAAGCTCTTGCTTTTGAAACGCATATCCGATTGCGATTCCGATTTTTCGAACGCGTTCGCCGATCATTTTTTCAAAAAGCTCTAAATTTTCTTCTTTTATGATAAAAATGATCTTATCAAAACCTGCGCGTATCGCATCATAGACCGTAAAATCAATGATCAATTCATTATCATCCGTTAAAGGGGTAAGCTGTTTCAAACCGCCAAATCGGCTGCCCATTCCTGCCGCCATAACAACCAGTGTCATGCTCATATCTCCTTTTCTTATCGTCATTTATCAATATATTTGCATATTTTCCATTCATGATAAGTTCATATAAGATATTATATCATATGTTTGTCAATTTTTCTACTGAATTTTGAAAAAATGCAAAAAGAGCGACCTCGAAAAAATCAATGAAACGAATCTCAAGAGCAATCTTTACACGGAACATTTTTTACAAAAATTATCAAAATCCTATTGACAAGACACTTTTAATATGATAATATGATGTCATAAAAAATCAAATGAAACAGGAGAGTATATCATGTTTGAGCGCAAGTCCGTTATGATGATGGATATGATGATGTGCATGGCAGTCATGTGCATGTCTTTTCACGCTCATAATGATGAAATCTCTGCCTGAGGGCATAAAATAGCATTTTTAGTTGATCATGTTGTTTTTTCAAGCGGAGAGTAAGATCTCCGCTTTTTGTTTGCAAAAAAATGGGAAACACACGCTCGAAATTGCTTGCCATCTCGAACCTACGCATCTTCAAGCGCATCGAAGCGGCGAGGTCGATTCGCGCAATTTCCCATGACAATAAACATTTGGATGAGTCAAAATTTCTAAGGAGAATAAAAAAGTGAATACGATGATTGAAATTCAGCATCTTTATAAAACGTATCACGCAAAATCGGGTGATGTAGATGCTGTTCATAATGTAGATTTAACCGTTCAAGAAGGTGAGATTTACGGCGTTATCGGATATT
>JBGVLA010000211.1:0-21527 GCA_045124015.1 Eubacteriales bacterium
CGACGAGCCAAAGGTTGCCGCCAAAGGCACCGATGATATCCTTAAAGATCTTGCGGCGAATGCTCCACGGAAGCTTTTTCGCAATGGGGATCATCTTTTGGACGAGACCCTTTTTGCCCTTCTTTTCCACCTCAGCCCAGATCTTTTTGTGCATGGTCTCGAGATACAACGGAACCAAGATCAAAACGCTGGGTTTATAGTTCGCAAAATTGCGAAGGGTATTTTTAATGGAGTCGTTGACGCTGACAGTAATACCGATATTCGGTGCGGCAAGATGCGTGATGGTGAATTCATAGGTATGATGGATCGGCAAAACGGAAACGATGGATTCTTTATCGTCGACCTCAATAACGCCCACAGAATCGAGCGCCGCCGTTACAAGGTTTCTCTGGCAAAGCATAACGCCCTTGCTGGAGCCTGTCGTGCCCGAGGTGAAGATGATGGCACAGCATTTATCTCTGTCCTGAATGGTGTTCTCTGCTGCACGGTCGCCTTCTTCATACGCCTTTTTACCAATCTCAAGGAACGCATCATAGGTCATGAAGCGCGCATCGTCCGGTGCTTCTCCGTCAAAATCCGCACAAACGAAATACTGAACAGAGGGCATCTGATCATAAAGAGGAAGAAGCTTTTTATGCATCGACGCGGTATATACGAGCAATTTCAATTCGCAAAGATTGACAAATCCGATAAATTGTTCGGCAGAGATCTCCTTATCCAAAGGAACGATGACACCGCCTGTTGCAACGACCGCATGATAGGCGGCAACGTAAGCGGGATGGGTATCACCCGTAACGCCCGCATAGGATTCCTTGATACCGAGAGTCTGGATCGCGGACGAAAGCCAATTTACATGATTCAGCATATCGTTGAACGTAAAATGACGCTCTTCTTTTTTCACCTTATAAACATAGCGATCCTTATCGCCATAGCGAGCAGCCTGCTTAACAACGCCGTCATAGAGATTATCAAACTGATAGATCATGTGTGTGGGCAAACCTTTTTTCATATACAAATTCCTTCCTTCGCGCATTGCGCGAATCACATTTTTTCGCAAAGCTTGCTCTGAAAAGAAAAACCGAAAATAGGTTACGCGTTGATTATATAGAAAATTTCACCATTTGTCAAGACTCAAACGCGTTTTGTTTTCAAAGCATATTATATTTCAATCAGATATAACGAACGAAAGGGTAAAAAAGGGACATTTTTTCCAAAAAATTCAGCAAGATCGCTCGCGGATCGCCATAAGAAAGCGCTCCGTTGCTTCGCAAAAATAAGCAATATTGGCTTCATCCATAACCGTATCCTTTTTCGTATGGATTCGGTCAAGATAGAGACCCAAGACACGTGCCTTTTTCATAGCCGAAACCGCAACGGAAACGGGAAAGCCCTTTTGGTCGGAGGGATAAAACGTCGTGGATGCGCTTTCAAGATGCGCAGTCTTCTTTTCCGATGCGGGAAGCGACGCGCGAAGCATTTCTTCATATCGCTCGCTTGCCTGCTTATTCAAAACGAAAAGCATATGATCGCCATCCGAAACGCAGTCAAAATTGACGAGAAGCTTTTCTTTCATCTCGGTTTTATGCAATTTTCTGAAATACGATGAGCCGAGAAGCCCCATTTCTTCATTGTCAAAAAAGACAAACGCAACATCGTCCCAGCCCCGCTCCTCACAGATCTTCATAAGCTCGCAAAGCACGATGACACCGGACGTATTGTCGTTGACCGTATGGCGATTCGGTACGCCGAGCATAAAAACGCCGAAATAAGACACCACGAACACGGCAAGCGCCGTCCAATATGCAAAATAGAAATGATCGGTCAAAAGGTTCAACACGATCTCCGTCGCCACCATCAGGGCAATAAACGGAAGCGCGATCAGGATACCGTAAAAAAGCGTAAACGCGATATTTTTCGGTGCGATCAGATTGGGAAACGGAAGCGCCGCACAGGTATCGTAATGCGCACCGAAAACGACACGCGCACGCTTTACGTCGCCGACGACAAGATTGCGGTTTTTCAAAGCGCCGCCTTCCTCCACGCGAAGCGAAGGGATCTCACGCTTCATAAAATCAATAAATTCCGTTTTCTGCTTTTTGGTCTTTCGCACCTGATATGAGGATAATATTTTTTCCGAAAGTTCGGTCATAGAATGTCCTCCTAAGGTCAATATATATTTATTATATCAAATATCAGAAAAGAAATCAATAAAAATATTTTTCAATTTTTTCAAAATACCTATTGCATTTTCAAAAAAATGTGCTATAATAAGTAGCGTCCATCGCCGGTGTGATGGAATTGGCAGACGTGCTGGACTCAAAATCCAGTGGTAGCGATACCGTATCGGTTCGACCCCGATCACCGGCACCAAAAAGAAACGGCAATTTCCAAAAGGAAATTGCCGTTTCTTTTTGGTGTTCCCTTCTTTCTTCTCTTTTCATTCTTCAATTTTCTCTCATTGCGAGAAAACACAAAACCAAGGAGAATACACCATGAAAATCACAGAACTATATTCCCACATCGAAGAAAAGCTCGCGGAAAGCGAGCGCCTTGTCATCGCCATCGACGGCGGTGCGGCTTCGGGAAAATCCACGCTTGCAAATGACCTCGCCAAACGCTTCCAAGGTGCAGTCATTCATATGGACGATTTCTTTTTGCGCCCCGAGCAACGCACCGAGGAGCGCCTTGCCGAAGCAGGCGGAAACCTTGACCGCGAGCGCTTCCTTGTGGAGGTCATCCCCCATCTGCGCAAGGAGGAGGGCTTTTCCTATCAGCGCTTTGATTGCTCCGAAATGGCGCTCGGAGAATTTGTTTTCGTTCCGAAAACGCACCTTCTCATCGTCGAGGGATCATATAGCCATCATCCCGCGTTCGGAGAAGCATACAACTTGAAGATTTTCCTGAGTGTCAGCGAAATGACTCGAAAATCGCGCATTTTGGCGCGAAACGGAGAGGAAAAGTATCAAATGTTCGTGAGCCGTTGGATCCCCCTTGAAAACCGATATTTTGACGCATTTTCCATTCCCGAAAAGGCAGATATTCTCATAAACGGCTAAGGCAGGAAGCCTTGGAAAACATATTACATTGCACCCAAGCTATATGATATGGTATCATAATCTTGGAGGTGAAAATATGTTAAAAAAATTCAGATTATTCCTTTTGATGACGTTTATGGGCGTTTTTCTGGCGCTTGGCAGTATTGCCGTTTCTGCGGCAAGCACGAAGATCCTCGTGCAGATGGGAGATGTCAGCCTCGACGGTATGCTCATTGAAGAAAAGACTTACGTTTCGCTCGTCGATTTCGGAAAAGCCGTGGATAAAAACAGCACGCTTCTCAGCACGAGCGGCGGCATCCACAAGATTTCCGCAAGAGGCATCACCGTTTCCGCTCAGCTTTGGAACTCCTACATAGAAGCGAACGGCAGATGCTTTTACACCGAAACGACCTGCCGCATCATCGACGGTGAGCTTTACGTTCCCATTCGTCCGCTTGCGTACATATTCAACGTGGATGTCAAATGGAACGACGCCACGCGCAGTGTTACGCTGAAAGACAACGGCGGTGTTTGTAAATCGGCAGACGAGGTCTACTGGGACGGCGCTGTTCTTTGGCTTTCGCGCATTATTTACGCGGAAAGCAGAGGCGAGCCGCTTCTCGGGAAGATCGCCGTCGGCAACGTCGTCATGAATCGCGTGAGAAGTCCGCAGTTCCCGAATACCATTTACAGCGTGATCTTCGACAAAAAATACGGCGTACAGTTCACGCCCGTTGCGACAGGCGCGATCTACAATTATCCGACCGACGAATGTATCCGCGCGGCAAAGATGGTCCTTGAAGGCACCACCGTTTCGACCAAGGTCCTCTATTTTATGAATCCGCGCATTGCCACAAGCTCTTGGATCGCAAAAAACCGTGAATTTGCCTTCAAGATCGGCAACCATTCGTTTTATAAATAATGTTTTCGGCCCGAGAAATCGGGTCGTTTTTTTGTTTTTTCTTGACGGGAAGAAAAAGTATGTGTATAATAAAATTAACAGAAATTTTGAAAAAATGCATCGAAAGGATGTTCAAGCTATGAAAATATTCAACAATGCTCCGTTCCGTGTTAAAGACACCGAAAAACTCGGGATCTTCAAATCCTTTGCGTTCGCAAACGAATCCGAACGCCAAATCGCCATCGAGCTTGCAGACAATGCGCTTGACTATGAGATTCCGTTTTTGCCCGCCACCTTGTATATGGAATACGCCAGAAACGGCAATCGCACCCATTATGAAAATCCCTATCACGAGCGAAGAAGCAAGCTTCGTGCGCTTCTGCTCGGCTGTCTTGCAACAGGGGATGCGAAATATACCGACAAGATGGTCGACCTGATCTGGGCGATCCTTGAGGAGACCTCGTGGGTCATCCCCGCTCATAACGTAGCACATCCCTACGAGCTTGCCGGCGAACCGCTACCCGATGCTTTCGGCGGAGATGACGTCATCGAAATCGACCTTTTCTCGGCAGAAACTGCCGCGCTCCTTGCTTTTGTATATCATTTTGAAAAAGAACGCCTCGATGCGGTAACGCCCGTCATTTGCAAGCGCATCGAATATGAGATCGACCGCCGTATCCTGCGCCCCTATCGCAAGCTGGAAATGCGCTGGATGACGAATTTCATCAACAACTGGACACCTTGGATCGTCAGCAACGTACTGACCACCGCTGCCATTTTCGTCAAGGAATGGCATGAGCTTTCCTTTATCATCTCCGTTTCGATGGGATATCTCGACCGTTTTGCGGAAACCTACGGCGAGGACGGCGGATGCGACGAGGGACCGAATTATTGGACAGCCGCCGTCGCCGCGCTTTTTGATGCCGTTTGTATTTTGCACGATATCACGGGCGGAACGCTCAATAAATTCCAAGACCCCATGCTCATCAGAATGTGCGAATACCTGCCCAACGTCTGCGTTTCCCCCGAGGAACGCCTTTACGCAAACTTTGCGGACGGTCCGCGCCACGTCAACCTTGACCGCAGACTCTTCACGCGCATGGGCAAGCTGACGGGAAGCAAAAAGCTGCAAGCCTTCGCAAGTGCGCTCCCCGAGATTCCGTTTAAGATGACCCGACATTTCCTTTTCAGAGAGCTTTTGAGCCTCACCGAGCCGCTCCCCGAAAAGCAAGAAGCCGCAGATTTTGCCGAAAAGACCTCGTTTTACCCCAATCTGCAGCTTGCCGTTTTGCGCAGAGGTGAATATTTCCTCGCCATCAAGGGCGGTCATAACCGCGAAAGCCATAACCATAACGATATCGGCAGTTTCATTTTGTATCGCGGTACGACACCCGTTATCGTCGATGCCGGTGTCGGCGTTTATACCAAAGACACCTTCTCCGAAAAGCGTTATACCATCTGGACGATGCAATCCTCGTATCATAATCTCCCTGAAATCGACGGCATGATGCAGCTCCCCGGCAGAAATCATCACGCAGACAGCTTTGCGCTTGACGGCGACACCGTTTCCGTTTCGTACAAAAGCGCTTATCCCGAAGATATGGATGCCTCCGCCGTTACCCGTACCCTTACCGTAACGGACGAAAAGATCGTTATTTTCGACGAAATCAAGGGAGCCAAGTCCGTTACTTTCAATCTTCTGCTTGCTGAAAAGCCCGAAAAGATCGAAGGCGGCTTCGCCGTCGGCTCTTGCCACGTTCTTTTCGACGGAGATTTCACGGTCGACACCATCGATATCACCTACGACGGAAGTCTCCGCAACGACTGGGCAAGAGAGGCGCTTTACCGCGTACGAATCCCCACAAGCGGAACGCTTGAAACCGTGATCACAAAAGGAGAATAAACCATGAAACGCTTCAAACTCGGCTTTACCACCGTTACGTTCCGAGGCAAAACTCCCGAACAAATTTGCAAGATCGCCAAGAAAAACGAAATAGACTGCTTGGAATGGGGCACGGACGTTCACGTTCCGAACGCAGAGGCAGCCAAAGAGGTTCGTCGTCTTTGCGATGAATATGGACTGCAAACCCTCTCTCTCGGCGCGTATCACCGCATCGGAGTACCCAACGATACCCCTTTTTCCGAAACGCTTGAGAGCGCGAAAATTCTCGGCGCAAAGCGTATCCGCGTTTGGCTCGGGAAAAAATCCTCTGAAGATTTTACCGAAGAAGAACGAAAAGCCCTCATCGATGAAACACACGCACTCGTGCGCGAAGCGGAAGCATACGGCATGGAGATCGCATTTGAATTTCACAGAAAAACGCTCAATGATACCGGCGCTTCCTCGCGCAAATTCTTGGAAGACGTAAACGAAAAGAATCTTTCGACCTATTGGCAACCCTTCTTCCATGAAACACCCGAAAAGGATTTCCTTTTTGAAACAGACAAAGAAAATCTGCTCGCTGTTCTTCCCTATGTTTCCGCAGCGCACGTATTTTCTTGGGATGAAGCGGCAAACCGCTTCCCTTTCGCACGCCACAAGGAAGCATGGAAAACCTTCATCCGTATTTTGAAAGACAGCCCCTGCGAGGCGCTCATCATGGAATTTGTACCGAACGATTCCCCCGTACAATTCATGGCTGACCTCGCGGTGCTTAGAAGCATCTTAGAAAAGGAGAATCTTGCATGAAAAAATTTGGACGTTTCCTTTATTTACACGACAGAACCATATATTATATTCTTGATCTGGTAGTCGGCGTTATCTGCGGACTTATGATCGCAAACGACAGCTTATCCATTGGCGGCGCGGCGCTTGCCGTCATTTTAACGGCATTGGTTCCGTTTTTCATTTTGAACCGCATCTCCATTTATTCTTATTCCAAACCGCTTATTGAAGCGCTCGACGTCGAACGCGACCCGTATCCGCTCCTTGAGGAATCGGAATATCTTCTCACAAAAGCAAAAAAAGGACTTCCCTATTTTAACAACATCATCAATTACAGTGCTGGACTCATCGAAACGGGGCAAGCTGAAAAAGCGCTTGCCGTTTTACAAGCCACAGACTTTTCCAAGGTTCCGAAAACACTTCCGCAGAATATGTTCGTCTACTATCACAATCTTTGCGCAGCTTACAACGCAAATGGACAAAAAGATCAAGCTTCGATCTATTACAGCAAGGCGCTTGCCTCCTATGCCATGATCAAAAACGAAGCCGTCAAAAAACAAATGCAAAAATCTCTCACGATCGATACGATCGAGGAATATTTGCGAAATGAAGATTACAAGGAAGCAGATAAGGTACTCTCCTCGTTTATGCCAAACCCCGGCAGACAGACCGTGGATGCGGAAATGCTCCGCGCAAAGGTCCACATCGGACTTGGCGAAACGGAAAAAGCAAAAGAGCATCTTGAATTCGTGATCAAAAACGGCAACAAGCTTTACGTTGTAACCGAAGCCAAAGAAATGCTCGCCGCCTTATAAGAAAGCAGTAAATCGCCACTGACGATCGCTCTCCTATCTATGTAACAAGAAAACAAAAAGACCGACGGCATCCGTCGGTCTTTTTGTTCTGTTTGTATTGGGGAAAAATTATGAAAAAATTTTTGTCGAGAAGGTAACACAACCTTGTTGTATCTTCAACAAGACCATTATAGCACCAAAATGTTGATTTGTCAACAAGGAATAGAATTTTTTTCAAATATATTTCACCAATATTGCTTTTTTTACATTTTTGTTATATAATACATAATAGATTTTTTTAATCAACACAATCAACGTTTTTTATAGAAAAGAGATACATTATGGATATCAGAAGTCTTATCACGTTCATTCAAATCGCAGAGCTCGGTAATTTTACACGCGCGGCAGACAAGCTTGGATATTCACAGCCAACCGTTTCCTTTCAGATCAAACAACTTGAACAGGAGCTTGGTGTCAAGCTGTTTGACCGCGTAGGACACACGGTCTCTCTCACCGACGACGGGCGCGCGGCACTTGCCTATGCACAAAATATCTGCCGCATGGCACGCGAGATGACACTCGGCGCTTCCAAAAGCTTTGTTCCCTCCGGCATCATACGCATCGCAATGGCTGATTCACTATGCGTACCACTTATTTTGGGGCATTTTTCAAAATTCCGTGAAAAATATCCTCAGATCGCCATTAAGATCACAACGGCGGGAACCGATGAGCTTTTCCGCCTGCTTGACCACAACGAGGTCGATATCGTTTGCACATTGGATGCGCATATTTACAGCACCGCTTATATTATTTCCGGCGAAGAAAGGCTCGCTGCTCATTTTGTTTGCTCCTCATCTCATCCCTTTGCAAAGCGCTCAGATCCTCTTACCATTGACGATCTGCTTGCAGAATCCTTTTTATTGACAGAAAAAGGAATGAGCTATCGCAATCTTCTCGACATCCGTCTTGCACGAGATTCCAAGGAGATCTCTCCTATCCTCGAATGCGGCAGTGCCGATCTTATTTGCTCGCTTGTTGCCAAAAATACGGGAATCTCTTTCCTGCCGGATTATGTAACAGAAACCGCTTTCCAAAACGGCTCGATCGTGCGTCTTGCCGTCCGGGATTTTGAGATCGATCTTTGGAAGCAAATCCTCTATCACCGCGATAAATGGATCACTCCGCAAATGCAAGCAGCACTGGAGCATCTTTCGCATATTTCTTTGAGTGATAAAAGGTGATGCAAAAAAGGAGAGGTGGGAACCTCTCCTTTTTTGTAAGCATATCGTCAAATAATTGTAAGCCCAAAATAACACCCCGTACCATAACCTGAAAAAGCCCCTGAATCGTAATCCCAAAATAATTCCGTAGAAAATCAAAATATTCTTTAACAAGCACTGCCTTCCGGTACAAAAATGATAAGTTCACCAATAATTCTCGTGTATAGTTACAAAAATGTCCCTGAATCGGTTTTCGATTCAGGGACTATCAAAAGATATTCATTTATCTCGGCATGAGTAATTCATTGCCGCGCGATTTGAAAACATTCGTTAGATATTCTTCAACGCTCAGTCCGTTTGCACAAGCTGTGGCAGCTATAGAATAGATGATCGCGCTTGCTAGTGCACCTTGGGTTGAGGTTGAGAAGAGCCAATTTTTCCGACCTACACAAAATGGACGTATTGTAAATACCGCATACACAGCCCCATCTGCACGGCGATACAGCCCCGCAGTGCCGCTCACATAGCCCCGCCGTAACGGAGAAGAGCACCAGAAAACCCGCCGGAGCTTTTCCACCGCCATAGCGGCGCGAAGCACGCGCTGAGCGCAGGCTTTAGCCTGTGGGAAAGTCCGGCGGGGATTCGCAAACTCACGGGCGATTGGCCATCAAATTATTGCTCGTGACTTTCTGTATCGTTCCATTTATGGATGATTTTCCTCACCTGTTCAAAGATGTCCTGCTCCGACCAAGTATGTTCTTCATCAGGCTCTGTTTCAAACAACGCGAGAATCTCTTGCTTGACATACTCAGTATTCCTCATGCAAAGAAACCATGCAGCATACTTCGTTTCAAGATCAGCGATGGTAATCGTCATTCGAGTTCCTCCGCTTTCAGCCCGTATCGTTCCCGCATGGACTTTTCACCGTCCACCAGAATGTTGTAAGCATTGTTGATCACTCTGTCCATAATCGCATCACAGATGGGACTGCCGGATTCCGGATCTGGATCAATGCGAGAATACCACCCTTCGGTCTCAAACTGCGTACAGAAGATCGTTGCTCCATGCCGTGTCCGTGTCTCAGTCAGTTCCAGCATGGCGTAGGTTTCTTCCAGAACAAGACAACGGATGAGCCATTCGTCAAGGATCAGCAAATCGACTTTCTCATAGGCTTTCATGGACTTCTTCAGTTCCTTGTGTTCCCTGGCAATCATCAATTCTTCCAGCAGCTCCGGCATACGGATGTACCGTACGCTGTACAGTTTCCGGCATGCTGCTTCACCCAGTGCACAGGCAAGATAGGTCTTACCGTTCCCGCTGGCTCCGCGGAAGATGATATGATGTCCTTCCTCTACGTATTTGCAGGTCGAAAACTGGATCATCTGCTTTTTACTCAGTTTCCGATCTTCAAAATACTCAATCCCTTCCACCGTAGCTCCAGGGATCGCAAACCGCGCATTGTGAACACAGCGAGTGTACTTGTTCGCCTGTCTGCGGTTCCATTCTGCTTCTACCAGCATGGCAAGTCGATCATCGAAAGGCATATCGCGGTAAGCTTCTGTATCGCTCTGCTGACGTTCGAGTTCGGATGCCATACCGCCGAACCGCATTTCCTTCAGCAGTTCAATCGTGGACTGACGGATCATTTCGATTCACCGTCCTTTCCTCGCTTGCTGTAATAGGCGGCTCCACGGGTTATTCCGTAAGCATTGGAGTTCCTGCGGACTTCGGGTTTCTCTTCTTCCGGCTTAATGATACCGTTTTTCAGAATCGTGCTGATTAGACGAAGTGAGGGTGCAGAAGTATGTTTCAGAACATCCGCACAAGCCGTCTCCAATTTTTTAGCACCATATTTTTCAGCGAGCTTTGTAAGACTGGCACAGGATTTGTATCCTTGTTCTGGCTCTTTGCCGGCAGTCAGGAAGTATGTAACCACTCGCATCGTACTCTCACCGACGGATTTCGCCCATACCGTGAAGTCTTCGGTGTTGTAGTTCAGATACTTCCGATGTTCCGGTGTCATGTGGTTCTCGTTCACGATGGGTTCCCGCTGTACTGCAGTTTTTCTCACATGGGAAGCAACACGGCTCCCATGAAAAAACACCTCAACGGTAGTGGATGTCAGACGGATATCCACCTTTTCACCAATTAAATCAAAGGGAACGGAGTATTTGTTCCTGCCATCCGACACCAGATAGTCTGTACCAACTTTGATATTCGGATTCCATGTCGCAAGTTCATATCGTTGGGACGGAAGCTGCTTCATGAAGGCTTTTTCTTCCTCCAGATACGCACTGCGCCGGCATCCTTCGCGCTGCTTGAATTCGCGGAGATTGAGTTCCTCCAGCTTCTGACGGACTGCTTCACGTGCTTCGTTCAGCGTAAAGAAGCGTTCATTCCGCAGTGCTGCCAGAATCCACGTGGATGCAAATTTCACACTGCCTTCTGCAAGGCTTTTGTCTTTGGGATGTTCCACACGTGCAGGGACTATGGCAGTATCGTAATACTCCGCCAGTTCCTGATAACTGCGATTCAGTACCGTCTCGTAACGATTGTTTTTGGTCACACTGGTCTTGAGGTTGTCCGGAATCAGAAGCCGCGTTACACCGCCGAAGTATTCGTATGCGTGGACATGACAGTTCAGCCAGTTCTCCAGCCTCATGTCGGCTGCTGCTTCCGCATAGACGTAACAGCTACACGGCAGAACAGCAATGAACAGATAGGCAGGCGTGATTTCACCGGTCATGGAGTCGTAGACAGAAAGCGTATCGCCTGCCCAATCGACCTGCATGGCATCTCCCAGTTTGTGTTGGATACGCATCGTTGCCTTGGTGATTCGCGCCCACGAACGGTATTTGTCACCAAATTGCGTGGTCATATACGGCTTCTTGCCAAGGGATTCTGCTTTCTGAACATACTCATTCCACAGCAATGTCAGCGTGACACCGCGTTTCGCGAGCTCTCTGTGGATGTAGGCGTAGTCCGGTTCCAGATATGTGCTGGTTTCAGAATGCCGTTCCGGGAAGAGGATGGCTCCAATCTGTTCATTGGTCACGGATTCTTCGAGCGGCCATACTATTCCGTTTCTTTCTGCAGCAGAAAGTGTGTCCCGTACTGTATGACGGGAGCAGTGTACACTCGATTCAATCTGCCGTTGGCTGTAGCCTTCGTGGCTCAACCGTAGGATTTCTTTGTAGTTTACCATTTGGTATACCTCCGTTGTTTTTGTCACACACATGTGTGCAGGAATAGTATACCAAATATTTTTGCCGATTTTTTGAAGTGGGGCTCTTGACCGGCACACCGGGGCTATTTCGCCGTGCAGATGGGGCTGTGTATGCGGTATTTGCACGTATCGCATTTTCTGCGCGATTGTTGTCGATGGGAGCATCAGGATGATCTAAAAATGTATAGAGATATTTCTTCTCATTCTTAGCATACTGGATCGCCTTGGCAAGCTTCGTACCACCGGCGGCTGTTACGGTATCAACCCATGCAAAAAAGCCGTCAAGAGCCGGTTTAAGTTGCCCCTGCCGTTTTACAGCGCGTTCTTCGAAAGAAAGCTCCGCTATTTCGCGCTCGATCATAAATATTTTGTTGCACCATGCGACACCGACCGCTGATACCGACGTTTCGATTGCGGCCTCATCCAGAGGTAATGTGTCAACAAACTTGCGGCGCACATGTGCAAAGCAACCACATCGTTTGACGGTATCCAGCTTGTTGTAGCCGTCAAAACCGTCACAGACAAGATATCCCGAAAAGCTTCCGAGAAAGCGTTTGGCGTGGTCACCGTTTCGCGTAGGCTGATATTCAAAAAGAATATTGCGATATTTCTCATACTTGCCCGAGCAATACGCCCACATTCTCGAATCGGTCTTGGCCTTTGTGCCCGGTTCATGCAATACTTGAACCACGGTCTCATCCGCATGGATGACGTTACCTTCTAAAAGTTCTGCCTTCATTTTCGCATAGATCGGCTTCGGGAACACGTTTGCCGCATAGATCACCCAGTTTGCGAGTGTTGCGGTGGGGATCTTCACACCTTTCGCTGTAAGATCTTTCGCCTGATGTTCGAGCGGAACGGCATTGCAGTATTTTTCGTAAACAATATGCGCTAAAAGCTCAGGAGAACAGTAGCTGTGAGGAATCACAGGCGCAGGAACAGAAGCTTGTCTGATCGTGCAGGCTTCAATATCCGCATATTTTTCATCTCGGGATTCATCCGTGCCGCAAGACGTGCATTTCACAACTTACGCAAAGTGGCGGCGTACAAAAACTCTGGCAGGCACGTAAACAAGCTCATCACGAACCTTTTCCTTACCGATCACAACCATTTCTTCTCCGCATTTTTCACAGATTTTGTTTTCTGCTTCGTGAATCACTTCTTCAACGGGAAGATGTTCAAAAGCTTCTTCATGCGTGCGTTTTGCTTTGCGTGTATGCTTTTCTACAACAACTTCACGCTCCGGGTGCACACTGGTTGCTTCCGTTTCTGCTTCATTGAAAAGAGAGACCTGCTCGGATTTTTCCATCACAACTTCCGTCTTTTCGCTTTTCTGTCCATAAACCATCTTTTTGTAGAAAGCCAACTGTTGTCTTAAAATTGCAACTTCATTTTTCAAGTCATCGGCTTCAGATTCCTTTGCATCATATTTGATCTGCAAATTTTTCAGTTCGATCTCTTTTTTGATAGAAAGAAGTTCTAACTCTTTGATCAGTTCTTCTTGTGTCATCTGAAGTTCCACGATTCTGTTACCGTCCTTTATTGCCGAAAATACTATTGATGACAGTATACTATATTTTTAGCAGAATGTCTGTAAAGATTCGGTAAACTTTTTAGTAGAGAGTAGCTTTTTTACTCGGCTTAATCGCCTTGGGTTGATCAATTTCAAGACCTTCTAAAAGCCAACGAATTTCTTGCTCTGTCAGAAGTCTCGCTTCCGTTTCGTTGCGCGGCCAACGAAATGCGCCGTTATCCAACCGCTTGTAAAGAAGCAGAAATCCATCGCCTTCCCAAAGAAGTCCTTTGATTCGGTCGCGCCGTCTGCCGCAGAACAGAAACAGTTGCTTTTCAAACGGAGAAATCGACAGCCTGCCTTGTACAAAAGCAGCAAGACCGTCGATGCCGTTCCTCAGGTCCGTATATCCCGTTACAAGGTATACCGTTCTTTTTAACGCAAGCTCCTTCAGCATGATTTCAAAGTCACCAATACACTTGTCAGTATTTCGTGCCCAATATTGCTCGGTAGACGGATCGTGATATCCCCCGACGTAATCTGTATCTCAGATATTGCTTTTGCCTTCGATGCTTCGATCGGAACGATTTCTCGGCACACCTTTTCACGCAATTTTCGCAAATGTGCATAATATGTGCTTGCTTTTATTCCGTTTTGCTCGCACCACGCCTTTACCGAAAGCTCGCTTTGCTGACATTCATGCACAAGCATCTCCCAATTACGTTCACGCATCTCCGTCTTGATCGCTATGATTTCGTTTGTTATCTTGTTCATATGCTCTCCTCCATGTTCATTTTGCTCCACATAGAGTATTTTGAACTCTGTATTTTACTCTATGTGGAGTATTTTTACTACTTCATTTTACTACATAAACTGAACTCAGAGAAAGACGGGGCGTTATTTAGGGGTTACGGGGTTACGCAACAACTACAAAAACACCCCTAAATCAACCGATTCAGGGGTGTTTTTATAACTATACACGGAGGATTACTAGTGAACTTATCATTTTAGTACCATAAAGCAGTGCTTGCTAAAGATTTTATTGATTTCTTTTGACATTATTTTTGAGGAGTACGAAAGGATATCTGCATAGATACGTAGATGTCCTTTAACTCTTTATTCGAACCACAGATTCGTAGGATATTTTCCCACTTCTTTGAGCCCCGATATAAATTCCTTAAAAGGTTCGCTGTCCTCTTTGTATGTAACACCGCACCACTTTGCGTCAGTTTCAAGAACCTTAACCTTCGCACCGTCAGCAAGCATTTCCTTGAGCGCTTCCGAAAGTATGTATTCGCAAGTGGAAAAATCCGCTTTGTTCTCTTCGAGAAAATCGTAATAAAGTCTATTGAGTTTCGCGTAGAAATCGGGTGTAAAACCGAAGCAAGTCATCGAAACGAGGTCCTCAAAACCAAGGTCTGTTTCGCTTCCGTCTGGATTCGTGTTGTACACGCGATCTGCCGTTTGCGCGATCTTCTTACATTCCGTTATCTCGATGAGGTCATGGTTTTCGTCCATCTTGCACACTCCTCGTGAAACAGTTCCGTTTTGGCTGAGTGTATTTTTGAGGCGGTAGCCCACGCTACACCATTCATCTTTTGAAGTTGCAAGAAAATCTGCCACAGACTTGAGAGGCTCAAATCCGTAGAAATCGTCGGCGTTTACAACAGCGAAAGGTTCTTTTATCTCCCCTGCACTCAAAACGGCTTGTACAGTTCCAAAAGGTTTCAAACGGTCTTTCGGGAACTCGTAGCCCTCGGGAAGTTCACGTTCCTGATAAGAATAGGAGAACTTAACCCCATTTTTGCGAAGCCTTGCACCAATGCGTTCTTCGAATATATCCTCGATATCCTTGCGAATGACGAAAATTATGTTGTCAAAGCCTGCTTTGATTGCATCATGAATAGTGAAGTCGATGATGTATTCGCCCTCATTCGTAAGAGGTGTAAGTTGTTTTATTCCACCGAAACGGCTTCCCATTCCGGCTGCGAGAACGAGTAAAGTCATTGTAAGCTCCAAGCTATATAATCCCCTTCTTCAACAGCACATTCGCATACGGCGCGGTCTCGCCAGTGGCGATGACCGCATATGCTTTCTTCGCGCGCTCATAATAAGCAAAACGCTCGATATATGTAATGTGAGCATCAGGGGTATATTGTTTTAGTATTTTTTTAAAATCATTCCAGATTTCGGGAATGGGGTCGCCATCGACGACCTGCATGACAAGGAAATTTTCGCTGTCATAGGTATCAAGAGGAAAAATCGGAAGTATAGCATCGAGTAGGTCGAGTACGCCTATGCCATCTGCGCGGACAAATTCGTGTCCTCTTGCTGTACTTTTCGCAGGAAAATTCGAATCGGCAAGAACGAGTTCATCGCCATGTCCCATTTCCGAAAGGATTTTCAGAAGTTCGGGAGAAATGATAGGGGAAATATTTTTAAGCATATCCCCACCGCCTTACACAAGTGTGCAATCCCAAACATCAACAGCAGAATCCTGGAAGACTTCTTTCAGTCTGGCGCGAACGTCTGCCTTGTCCACGTCCTTTTTAAGGAGCAATTGGAGGAAACCGCCGCCGCCTGCACCGCAAACGAGTTTACCTGCTGTGAAATCCTCAACGCTGGCAAAAATCTGATCGATGAGTGTATTCGTCGAGCCTTTATCCACCTTCTGAGAAAGCTCCCAATGGTAGTTAAGGAGGTTCGCAAACTCTTCAATATTGCCTCTTTCAAGCTCGAATTTCATAAGAGTTGCAACCTTTTGGATCTCATTCAAGGCAAAAATAGAATCGGGTTCATTGCCTACGTATCTGCCGACGACGTCGCGGAGCAAGTTTCTTGCGAGTCTGCGCTGACCTGTGTAGATGAGAACGAATCGTTCATTGAGTTCTTTCTTCGTTTCTTCAGGAATTTCCACGTGGCTGACCTTGATGGTCTGTGCGATACCGGGCATCGTTGTGATATACTTGATACCGGGTGTAACACCGCCGACCTGGTCCTGCCAACCGCCACCCGTAGACATGATCTGTTCCATAACGAGAACGTGTTGATAGAGGTCATCCTCGGTATGCTCGATTCCCATGAACTCGAATATAGCTTTTACGCAAGCTGCGGAGAGTATGGAGCTTGTGCCAAGACCGCTTCCCTTCGGCACGTTGGTTACCTCGGAATGCATTACAAATCCACCGCCAAGACGAGTCAGGATCTCGTCGAGATTACCGCCCTCTTTGGGCAAAACTCCGCAAGCAAGAAGTGCCGCTTTTTGAAGCGCAAATGAGTCGTAAGGGTCGCCCGTTGCCTGCAAAGGTTCAATGGTATCAAACTCACCGTGAACGTCCATATCACGGCTATCGAATACGATCTTGTGTTCGTCGATTCTTTCGAGCGTTACTTCAACAGGCTTTTCACCGTTGAGAAGAATTGCCGCATTCAGTACTGTGCCACCCTTTTCATTGCAATACGGAGGCGTATCGGACCAACCGCCGCCCCAGTTCACGCGAAGCGGAAGCTTGACCGTGTGTTTATCTGTTGTAATTTTGCAATTTTCGTTGTACTGAAGATTATCTATCGTACCTTTGAGTATCGTTTCGGAAATCGTGTCAAAGCATTTGGCAAGAAGCTTTTCACCCTCGATACCGCCAAGAGCTGTACCGATGTAGTAATAAAGACGAATCGTTTCTGCAAAATCTGCATTTTCGAGACGTTTTTCAAGCCATTGCTCCTGTATAGGTGTAAGCTTGTTTGTGCGAAGAATCTCTCGCGCTTCCTTTGCAGGTCTGCCGGAGATAATGAGCTTTGCAATACCGTCCATGCGCACAAGCTCCTGCATACGATTGTCCCAAGCAATGATCGCTTCGGGATCTGCCGCATTAAAGCCCGAGCAAAGGGATTTACGAATGGTATTTTTCCACGCACTTACATCGCCCTTGCCATGTGCCATATCGTAAATATTAAGTGCCGCCGCAACCGCTTCTACGATCGTATCGCAAGCAGGATACATATCAGCGGTCCAAAGCGTGCCGTTGTAGTCTGCACCGAGCTCGCGTGCGTCTATGCTGTTTTTAGCGAGAAAGTCTGAAAGAGGCATACCGAAGAGCTTGTCTTCCTTCGGATTATCTTTTACACCATAGATTCTTGCCACAAACTTGCCGTCTTTCTGTTTCAGTCCATGCAGTACCACATCGGATGGTACGGTTTCATCATGGATATCGATATAAGAAAGCACGACGTTGTCGCCTATCGTAGCATTTCTGTGAACATAAGAAACCTCAAGATAGCAATCCTTGCCAACCTTCGCTTTATTGGAAAGCACGCTATTATAGCCTGCTGTTGTTCTTGTAATGCTACTGTTTACATGCTTGCTCCAACCGAGCTCCTTATACTGATCGATACCGCCCGACATGAGCTTCAAAATTTCATTTGTCGTACCGAAATGAATAAATTTCGCAGGGGCAAGGCGAAGCAATTTGAGTCTGTAAGGACGAAGTGCTTCCCAAACTGCCGTACGTGCTTCGTGAAGCTCGTCGCAGAACTCACCTTCGGGTTTTTCAAGATAGAACTGTTCAAGTGTGGATTCCGTAGCAAGCGGATACAGGAAGTCGCCATAGAGAGAAAGTCGAACGGTGTCGTTGACATATTTGTTATAATTCGCATCGGTCGAAATAAGCGAATAGAGAGATGCAAGCATATCCGTAGAAAAGATTACTGCACCGGTGTCAATATCGACCGCACCGCGTTCATTGACAGCGCCGTATGCACGCAAAGATTCAACCGTTTGCTTATGTAAGAATTTTGCAACCTTGCCGTTTTCACCGTTCAAGAATACGCCATGGTTCTTACCCGTTTCAACGTCTTCCTTGAAGGAGATCGCCGCAGCACCGTTACCACTGTAATCGATCTGAAGCGGATTAAAAAGGAGCAGGACGTCGCCCGAAAGAAGAAGCATACCCTCGCGGATTCTGGAGGGGACGCTCGACATGGCGATCATGAATTCATCGAAAAGTGTTGCGGCTCTGCCGTTCGGGAGCTCGTGAGGCACGGGCGAGAAGAGCTTGCCGAGTGCCGAATACTGCGGTACTCTTTTCGAGTCGCCGCCGCTGTGGATCACGAGAATGCGCAGACCGGAGAAATCGCTCTTTCCCGTATGATCTGCTATGTACTTGATAACACCGAGCGTTGCGCCGCCACTGCCGATTCGCTTGCCATCCTTATCGGGAATCACGGCAAAATGGGTCTTGCGAGGCAAAAAGCCTGCTTTTTGGCGCTCAGCGATCTGCGCTTCAAATCCCTGCGCCTGTTGAGGATTGGATGCAGTGAGTATTACGTAGTCCCAGCACGCGAAGTTATCGCGTGTGAGCGAGCGTTTGTAATCGTCCCATGTGTCCGCGTAGGACTGGGCGAGGAAAAGTGATGTGTGGTTCATGGTTGGAGCTCCTGTTTAATAAGATTTAACTATTTCAAAAATCATGAACTGTTTTTATGAACGGTGTAGTTTTTCTTTAAGCGAACGAAAAACATCGCATAGCAGCTTAAAATTGGAAACCAAAGCAATCGTAACATATACAAGCGTAATTACAAATGTAATTACTATTCCATATATAATAAAACTTCCATAATTATCAATTAAAAGCGGATACGTATCAGTTGCAAAATAAATGATAAAGAACACAACTGTGTTAATAATAACATTCTTATATTCTTTAAGCGGATTTCTGTGTAAAATACGCTTATTTGCGTAGATTATAATGTCATTGCTTCTATAAAGGAGTGCAATAATAGTTCCGTAAAGAACACCTTTTATCCCGAGTATGTTTACAAGCACAATGGAAGATGCTAAATTTATAACAGCTTCTATAATACTTCTGTTCTTTGTTGCACCTGCGTTTCCGCTTACCGTTATCAATAAAGCACTCGTTGCTCTAACTCCTGATAGCAAATTGATGAGCGTGAATAATAGCGGTAATCCTTTAATGAAATACTCAATATCCGTAACTCCATCTGTATACAGTTTTACAAATGGTACAATCATAATAACGCAAACTGTAAACAATATATAAGTTACACAAGAATAAACTATACTGTATACATCGTAAATTTTCAAGAACGTATCTTTATCTTTGTGTTGATTTTGTCCGAGGACAAATCCCAAGCTGGAGTTTGCGGTGACCAACAAAGTATTTAACGAGGAATACACTAGGTTATATACTGTATAGACACTTGCCATTGCAAAGCTACAAAATGTCGATATTATAAAAACATCCGTATTATTGAATATTGTAGTTGAAATCTCGTGAACAATAAAAGCGCCGCGTTCTTTCAAATTATTTTTTTTAACATGAGTTTTCAAGTTCATCCAAGGATATTTCCTCTTGCAGATATAAATTATAATAGGAACTTTCAAGATATTTACTACAAAATGCCCGATTTGAACCGCCAAAACATTGGCTCCCAAAAGAATCAATGTTATTTTAATTATCGAAGTTGCTACATAAGAAATAAACGAAATATTCTCATTAATATATTTTTTACCGTCTGCTGTCAACAAGTGCATATAAATTGCGGTAAACCAATATCCAATAAAATTTGCTCCACCTTGTAAAATGATAATCCAGAATAGCAATCCTTTTGATAATGTTGTTTTAGCAACCAACGTATATACAATCGAGAATACTATAATGCAAAGACCATATACTACAGAGGCCTTTCGGTAATAAGTTTTTGCTTCGCTTAAAACCTCATTTGCTTGATCATAATCTTTCTCATCAAGCGGTCTATATAGCGCGTTTATTGCAGAGTTTCCTATTCCAGCTTCAACCAAAGCCAAATATGTAAAAATTTGTGTAATCGTTGATAACAAGCCATTTACTTCAGAGCCAAATGAAGTAATCAAAAGCCTAGGTATTATGATTCCTAAAATAAGAACCAAACATCTAGTTATAAAACTATAAAATATATTCTTAAAAATAAGTTTTCCTTTCAACACTATTCATCAATCTCCATATCATATCTATCGGCAATCAAATTAGAAAAATATTTTTTGTCGTTTTTCTCAATCTCCTGTTCGCTACGTTTTTTAGATTGCAGATTATCAAATATAATTTGTTCCCAAACGTCCAATTTCTTTTCCGCATAAAAAGCAAGTCCAAAATCCACATCTTTGGGAACCGCATCGGATAAAATACATTTTATATTCGCAGCCTGAGATTCCAAGGCAACCATAGAAAGACCTTCACTTTTGGACGGTAATAAAACATAATCTATTATCGGCAACAATTCACGCTTATCGGTATCACTGGGCAAAAAAGAGACACTGTTTTCTAAACCCAAAGTTGCTATCAATTTGTTCATCTCGTCATAATAATCTTGCTCCAAAATAAAGCCAATAAAATATAATTTGGCGTTATGTCCTTTTTGAGCAAGGCGATCCAATAAATGTATAGAGAACAGTTGATCTTTTACATCAGCATAGTATCCTATCTGAAGCAAATTTATTCCGTCGTGCTTTTGAGGAATAATACCGCTGTAAAAAGAATAATCTACGGGGTTCAGAATGTTTTCAAATGGTATATCTTTAAATATCGTTTTACCTGCAATCTCTGAACAAGCTAACCTAACGGTAGCATAAGACTTAATTTGGTCAAGGCATTTATTGAAGTATCCGATACGAACAGGATTTTTGCTGTAAGCATAGCATTTACTATGTGAATGAGAAATTCGCACGCTAACACCCATTTTGCGTGCAATTTTTAAACAAGGTCCGGATTCTTCACCGTTATTACAATGTATAATATCATATTTTTTTGTTCTTAATATATTACGGACTGCTTTTTCTAACTGTTTGCCTCGATATCCATAAAGAAATCTATGACGGCGGTATTGCAATAACTGAACGTGAAAAATTTCTCCACCATAAGATAAAAATTCCTCATCGAAGAACCCTTTTTCGTTGGTATATGTTAATATATCAAAAATAAATCGATCATGCAACTCTCTAATAATATTCATGACTACATTTGGGACTCCTGAATTTAAGAGAGGGGAATCAATTACCATCAATACTCTTTTTTTATCACTTAACATAGCTAAAACCTCAATATTTGAAATATTTATTATTCTATAGATTCGAAAATTCTTTCTCTTGTATTATAGATCATTGTATTATCCTTTACTTATC
>JBGVLA010000212.1:0-33715 GCA_045124015.1 Eubacteriales bacterium
GCTGACCATTTTGGCGCGATTGCCGCAAACGACATCGGTTCTAAACGAATGCCTCTCGTTTTCCCTGAGCCGACACCTAAAAATGGTATTCGTTTCCCTCTTGCAAAAACCGAAAACAACATTTCCACCGACGTTTATCACAAAATCAACACACGCGAAGAGCTTGATTTTGAAATCGAAGCATTAAAAACACACTATGCGCCTTTTATGCAAAAGCTTGCGCCCATCCCTGCACCCACACGCAAAACGGTTGCACTCACAGCGTTTGACATGAGAGAAGCTACGGAAGAAGACCGCGAGGATTTCATCCGTGTTCTGCGCGGCGAGGGCGAATGGAAGCGCATCTCTGTTCCCTATTATTTCGGCCCGACAGGCGCAACGGTTACATATTACCGCACGACCTTTGACGCCGTAAAGCCCACGAAAGATCAGGCTACCTACATCCACTTTGACGGTGTGGATTACATTGCCGAGGTCTTTCTCAACGGCACGCTCCTCGGTACACACGAGGGCTTCTTCGGCGCGTTTGAATTTGATGCGACACCGTATATTCGAAACGGCGAAAACACGCTCGTCGTTACCGTAAAAAACGACTTCGTTTACGGCGGCAATCAAGGTCCGACCACAATGCCCGTCCGTCTCGAGGGCGACAAAATGTACGCCGCAACGGGCTTTGGCTACGATGATTCCGAAACGGGCTGGCATCACTGCCCTCCCGGCGCGGGCATCTGCCAAGGCGTTACCGTGGAGACACGCGCTCGCATTTTCCTTTCTGATATATACGTGCGCCCGCTCCTTGAAAACAACGCGTTCGAGGTTTGGTGCGAGATCTACAACAGCGACTATATGCCGCCCAAGGACATTTCTCTTTCCTATTCCATATACGGCAGAAACTTTGAAAAAGTCGTTTTGGAAAACTATGAATACACCCCCATCACGTTCAAGGATGCCGACCGCGGCGACATGGTCTCTGTTTCCGACCTTGTAGACGAAGATAAGATGCAGGATGCGATGAAGCTGACCTTTTATAAGGGCGCAAACCTTGTAAAGCTCCGCTTCCCGATGGAAAACATCCGCACATGGGAGCTTGATGCGCCGTATCTCTACGAAGCGCAGGTAACGCTCACCGTAGATGGACAAAAGACTGATACGCAGACCTCGGCTTTCGGCATGAGAAGCTTCACCGAGGATATGAAATCTACACCCAAGGGTATGTTTTATCTCAACGGCAAATCCATTCGTTTGCGCGGTGCGAATACGATGGGCTATGAACAGCAGGACGTTTTGCGCGGTGATGACGATATGCTCCTTTACGACATGCTCATGGCAAAGGCTTGCCATATGAATTTCCTGCGTCTGACACAAAGACCCGTTCAAAAGGAGATCTATGAGCTTTGCGACTGTATCGGTCTGATGCTTCAAACCGACCTGCCTCTTTTCACCGTCATGAGAAGAACGAAATTTGCTGAGGGCGTTCGTCAATCCGAAGAAATGGAACGACTCATCCGTCCTCATGCATCGAGCGTTCTCATCTCTTACATGAACGAACCGATGGCAAACGGCAACAATCGTCCGCACAGACATCTTGTTCGAGATGAGATGGAAGCGTTCTTTGAAGCATGCGATACCGCCGTTCGTCTGCTGAATCCCGACCGCGTCATCAAGCACATCGACGGCGACTATGATCCCCCGGACAATACGCTGCCCGATAATCACGTTTACTGCACATGGTACAACGGACACGGCATCGACATGGGCAAGCTCCACCGCGGTTACTGGCTCGGTGTCAAAGAGGGCTGGTATTACGGCTGCGGCGAATTCGGTGCAGAAGGACTTGACCCCGTACCGCTCATGCGCGCACGTTATCCCAAGGAATGGCTGCCACAGACCCCCGAGGAAGAAAAACACTGGGATCCCGGCATGATCAAGGATGCACAGAGCGGCAATATGCACTATTTTTATTATGATACACAAAGCAATCTTGAAGATTGGGTGCGCGAGAGCCACAAGCATCAAGCATTTGGCACCAAGATACAGACGGAAGCCTTTCGCCGCGATCCGAATATGATCACCTTTGCGCTTCATCTTTTCATCGACGCTTGGCCGTCCGGTTGGATGAAGACCGTGGTGGACTGTGAACGCAATCCAAAGCCGGCTTTCTTTACCTACCGCGATGCACTGACACCGCTCATGGTCAGCATCCGAAACGACAGAAAAACATACTTTGCAGGAGAAAAAGCCAATATCGAGCTTTTCATCTGCAACGATACGCATACCATCTCTGACGGTCATAAGCTTGTGATCGAGCTTCTCGACAAGGACGGCAATGCCGTTCTTTCGGGCAAATACGATGCAAAATTCGGAGAAAATTCCTCGTTTATGCAGGGGGATATCGTCTTTACTACACCTGAAACGGATGACAGAGAGATCTACACGCTTCGCGCGATCCTCACAGACGCGAGCGGAAAGGTCTTGCATTACAACGATGAAGAAATCGAGATCTTCTGCAAGGAAGACGCAAAAGCTCCGACAGCACACATCGTTTCCGGTGAAGAATTCAAGGAACAGAAAGATGATCTTCTTGAAAAAGCGAAAAACGGAGAGACCATCATCATTCAGAATCTTCGTCCCGGCATTTATGATATCGACGGCAAGGAAGTCAAGGTAAAGGCTTGCGGTATGCGTGCGCTTCACTTTGTTTCCCGCAAGACAGGACACCCGTTGGTCGAGGGCTTTACGCCTTACGATTTCCGTTTGTGGTATGACAGCAAAGAAGATATGATGACGCCGATCTTGCGTTATACATTCCTCGCGGATGACGCAAAACCGATTCTGACAAGCGGTAACAGCCTCAAAGGCAGCGCTTGGGGACAAAAGCTCTATCCTGCACTCGCTTGTGCGGAGCTTTCCGTCGGTCAAGGTAAGATCATCATCAATGAGGTCGATCTGGATTCTCATTTGCAAAATCCTATCGCACTTCGCTTCCGCAATCGACTCTTTACATATTGATTTCAAAACGCTCTCCGAATTTTCGGAGGGCGTTTTTGTCATAGCGAGAATCCTCTCTGCATACAATAATACTGTTTCTATGATTATAAAGAGAAAAACGGAGGATTCTCATGAACACACAAACATACAAACCCGAAGGTTTTATTTCCGCGGGCTCTGATATTCGTGAATATTATTATTCCCAAAATACACTCGAAAAAGCCGCTGCCACAGGAAAGATTTTGGAAGCACGCACGACCCTTTGCGATTCCGATTTTTCTCTCCACGTTGATCTCGGCTCCATGAAAGGCAAGATCCCGAAAAAGGAAGCCGTCTACAACGTATCGGGTGAAGATGTGAAGGATATTGCCGTCATTACCCGCGTCGGAAAGATCGTTGCCTTTAAGGTGATCGGCTTTGAAACGCAGGGTGAGGAGACCATCGCCATTCTTTCTCGCAGAGAAGCACAGATCGATTGTTTGGAAAATCATCTCATGCAGCTTCTCCCCGGAGACGTGATCGACGCGCGCATTACCCATCTCGAGCCTTTTGGTGCATTCGTCGATATCGGTTGCGGTGTGATTTCTCTGCTTTCCATCGATTGCATTTCCGTTTCCCGTATTTCCCATCCGAGAGACCGCTTTTATACGGGTATGCCCATCAAAGCCATCATCAAAAGCATCGACCGCGAGCATTCACGCATTTACGTTTCTCACAAAGAGCTTCTCGGCACATGGGAAGAAAACGTATCCCGTTTCGAGGTTGGGCAAACGGTGGCAGGAACGGTGCGAAGCATTGAGCCTTACGGCATTTTTGTCGAGTTGGCACCCAACCTTGCAGGTCTTGCGGAATACCGCGAGGGCGTTTCCGTCGGACAGCGTGCGGCTGTCTACATAAAAAATATCATTCCCGAAAAAATGAAAGTCAAGCTCGTGCTTGTCGATGCTTACGCCACAGGTCAGCCAATGGATTACAAATTGGATTATTTTGACGTTGGAACACATATTGACACATGGATGTATTCACCTGGGGACTGCGAAAGACGGGTCATGACGGTGTTTGGGGGAGAATGATATTCCATCTGATAATCGATTTTACAATTTCGCAGTTTTGCCAGTGATCAACAGCTTCCTTTACACAAGGGAGCTGTTTTTTTGGGTTCTTTTCACCGCTTATATCCCCAAACCGACCGAAGACAGAAAACCTCTTGCAAAAAATATGATTTTATGTAAAATGAAAATCAGAAGGAGGGATGCCATATGAAATGCAAGACCATTGTGGATCTGGGGCGCGAGGAGGAAGTACTCATTTATGTCCATGCGAAAAACGAAACCTCACAAAAAATCGAAACTTTCGTAAACGGTCTTTCCACGGAGATTTTCGGGTACAGAGACAAGATATCGGTAAAGCTTCATCCGTCGGAAATTCAATGCTTTACGGTTCGGGAGGGAAAAACGTTTGCCATGACAGAAAATGAGACCTTTCAGCTGAAAGAAAGGCTTTATATGCTTGAAGAAATGCTGGATGATTCTTTTTTGAAGATCAATCAATCCTGCATCGCCAACATTCACAAAATCAAAAAATTTGATGCGTCCTTTTCGGGCGCGCTCTTCGTAATCTTACAAAACGGCTACAAGGATTACGTATCCAGAAGAAGACTCAAAGCGGTTAAAGAAAGGATTGGACTTTAATATGAAACAATACGTACTGAAATTTTTACACAGGGGCCTGATGTTCGGTGGTTTCGGCCCCATCATCCTCGGCATCATATATTATATGTTATCTCTGACGATCACGGATTTTTCCCTCAGTGGAGACGAGATCGCTATCGCCATCGGTTCGATCTATTTGCTTGCGTTCATTCATGCGGGAGCAAGTGTTTTCAATCAGATCGAAGAATGGCCGATCGCAAAATCCCTGCTCATTCATTTTGCAACACTCTATATCGCGTATGTCGGCTGTTATCTGCTCAATTCGTGGATACCGTTTGAACCGATGGTCATCGTGATCTTTACCGCGATCTTTCTTGCCGTATACATGATCGTATGGCTGACCGTTTTTTTTGTTATCAAGGCGACAAGCAAAAAAATGAATCGCGCGCTGAAATAATTTCCGAAATTTTAAGTCTGCCGTTGCTTTTCTCTCTGTTCTGCGATATAATATAAATAGAACAGAATGGAGGTTTTGGGTATGATCGATTTTGAAAATATCGAAAATTACAAGGAAAACAATCGCATCGAAGCAAAAAAAGCACTCGGCGGTCTTCCCCACAGCATCTGGGAGACGTATTCCGCATTTGCCAATACCCTCGGCGGCATCATTCTGCTCGGCGTGGAAGAATACCGCGATAAGACCTTTCATCCCGTCAAGCTCCCCGATCCCGAACAGCTTGTGGAGGATTTTTGGGAGCTGATCCGAGACCCAAAAAAAGCAAGCGTCAATATCCTTTCCGAGAAAGACGTTACGATCGAAGAAGCGGAAGGTAAACAGATCGTTGCGATCCGCGTACCGCGTGCGCCCCGTTCGCTCCGCCCCGTCTATGTGGAAGGAAATCCTTTGACGGGAACGTATCGCAGAAACGGTGAGGGAGATTACCGTTGTACCCCGGATGAGGTCCGTGAAATGATGAAAAAAGCAACAGAAAAAACAAGCGAGCCCATCCCTGCCCATCTCAGAATGATCGTTGTGCATTTGACGGAAAATATTTCCGCCACAGGCGAAGAGCTCGCGGGACTTCTTGGACTCGATATTTTCAAAACCGAAGAAATCCTTATGAAAATGATGGAAAAGGAGATCGTGATCTTGGAAAACGGCTTTTACCGCCTAAAAGCATAACGCAAAGAGTCCATCTAAGCAGTTTTTTCGGAATAATAAATGTGAGCAGATGTCTTTTATGACATCTGCTCAATTTCTTGTATATAGGCATCGAGCAGTCTTGCCGCACTTGCCGCGATCTCTGCACATGGCCGTTTTTTATAATATTCTGCGCTTCGGGGCGTAGGCGTCGCAGAATCGGAAAGCATCGCGGAGATCTGTTCATCCCTTTCCGCCATTTCCGCTTCCAAGCGTTTTACATGATTTGCTAAAATTTCACGGCAGATGATAGAACCCATCTCCTCACGAAAACGTCCCGCGATCTCCTGCACGCGCGCATAATGCGCAGTCTTTTCCACATCGGCATTCGGCGCATCTGCATCATATCCATAAAGGATCCCCAGCACCATCAGCATCGCGCTGACCGTTCCGCAGACCTCTCTCATACGTCCCATGCCGCCGCCAAACGAGGAGGCAAGTCTCATTGCTACTTTTTCGTCAAGTCCTGTCAGGTCCGAAAACGAAAGCAGCACCGCTTGCGAGCAGTTATATCCTTTCAAAAAATATTCCCTTGCCAAAGCACCGCGATCGATCATATTCCTATCTCCTTCTCTCTACATAAGCTATAAGTTTTTCATTATTTTATCAAAGGTATTATATCATATAATTGCCCAAAATCATAGTGCTTTCGTGAAATATTGCAGAAAAATCAAATTCAGGGTAGACTTTATCGGGATTTTGATGTATAATATTAGTTGATAACATTACACAGAAAGGTAAGGCGATCTTATGTATCGAATTTTAGAACTCAATCCGCAGCTCCAACCTTACGCGAACGATATTGACCTTCGTATGTCTCTTTTTCATGAGACAAAGGGCAAGTTGCTGACCAAATGCAAAACGCTGAATGAATTCGCCAATGCACATCAGTATTATGGATTTCATCACGTAAAAGGCGGTTGGTACTATCGAGAATGGGCACCCGAAGCACATCAGCTTTACCTTACCGGCGATTTTAACGGTTGGAACCGAGAAAGTCATCCGCTCACACGTCTTGAGAACGGAAGCTGGGAAATCTTTTTGCAGGGCGAACGCGCACTTTGGGACGGTTGCCGCGTGAAGGTCGTCGTGGATTCTGCGCAAGGACGCGCCGATCGTATTCCGCTGTATGCGCGCCGTGTCGTTCAAGATAAGGAAACGACATCCTGGTGCTGTGAGATCGTCGATAACGCTAAGACCTTCAAATGGAGCGATGGCGATTTCCAAGGAGATGACACCCTTTTCATCTATGAAACGCACATCGGTATGGCGCAAGAGGAAAGAAAGGTCGGCTCTTACCGTGAATTTACCGATCTCATCCTGCCCCGCATCAAAAAAGCAGGTTACAATACCATTCAGCTCATGGCGATCATGGAGCATCCCTACTATGGCAGCTTCGGTTATCAAGTCTCCAACTTCTATGCGGCATCGAGTTGGTTCGGTAAGCCCGAAGAACTCAAGAGACTCGTCAACAAGGCACACAAAATGGGCATCCGTGTTCTGCTTGACCTTGTTCACTCCCATGCGGTCAAGAACCACAACGAGGGCATCAATATGTTCGACGGTACCGTTTGGCAGTTCTTCCACGACGGTATGAAGGGTGAGCATCCTGCATGGGGTACAAAATGCTTCAACTACGGACATCACGGCGTTCTCCATTTCCTGCTCTCCAATCTGAAATTCTGGATGGAAGAATATCATTTCGACGGATTCCGCTTTGACGGCATCACATCGATGCTCTATCATGATCACGGTCTTGGTGTCAGCTTCGACAGCAACGACAAATATTTCTCCGAAAATACGCATACGGAAGCCATCACCTATCTCCAGCTCGCAAATGAGCTCATTCGTGAGGTAAACCCCAACGCCATCACCATCGCAGAGGATATGTCGGGTATGCCCGGTATGTGCTTGCCGATCGAGGACGGCGGCATCGGCTTTGATTACCGCCTCGGCATGGGTCTTCCCGATATGTGGATCCGTACGGTGAAGGAAGAAACCGAGGACGCATGGAGCGTCGGCAAAATGTGGGGAGAGATGTGTTTGCGCCGTCCCGGGGAAAACACAGTCGCTTACGTCGAAAGCCACGACCAAGCGCTTGTCGGCGATAAGACCATGATCTTCCGTCTTGCAGATGCGGCGATGTATACCGATATGCACAAGGGTTGCCACAACGAGATCATCGACCGCGCGACCGCACTGCACAAAATGATCCGTCTTTTCACGCTCGGTGCAGGCGGTGAAGGATATCTCAATTTCATGGGAAATGAATTCGGTCATCCCGAATGGATCGATTTCCCGAGAGAAGGCAACGGTTGGAGCTTTGATTACTGCCGCAGACAATGGAGTCTGGTGGATAACAACGAGCTGAAATATCAATATCTCGGCGAATTTGACCGCGATATGATCAAGCTTGCCAAAAAGCACCGTATTTTCGATCAAAAAATGGCGGATTCCCGTCTCATTCATGAGGATAACAAGATCCTTGTTTTCTATCGAAACGGACTCCTCTTTGCGTTCAACTTCCATCCCGAAGTGTCGCAGACGAACGTACTCGTTCCGATTCCTCATAACGCAAATTACACGATCGCACTTTCCAGCGATGATGATATCTACGGCGGTTGGAATCGCATTGAACACATCAAATATCCTGCCAAACGCTTTGACGGTGTTGACTTTGTAGAGCTTTATTTGCCGGCGCATACAGCGATCGTACTCAAGGAAGGCAAGATCATTTCCGAAAAGAAAAGCAAGAACTCCTTGGCAAAATAATAAAATTCCATTATTATTTTTCACATTTATCATATTGACAAGCTTATATGAATATGATATCATATTCATGAAATTTTTACTTTAGGAGGTCAATCACCTATGTCTATTTCTCAAATCAAAAAAGAAGGTAAGGCATCGCTTTCCGGTAATTGGGGTGTTGCGATCGGCGTATTCCTCGTTGCCGTACTCATCAACGGTGTGCTTGCCACCACCGGTATCGGCAGTCTCTTCACCGGTCTCGTAACCTATGGTCTTTGCGCGGCATTCCTCTCGGTCGTTCGCACAAAGGCAATGAGATTCGAAAACCTTTTCGATTCTTTCAAAAATCTTGGCCCTGTATTCATTGCGAATCTTTTGACCATGATCTTCACATTCCTTTGGAGCTTGCTCTTTTTGATTCCCGGTATCGTCAAGAGCTATTCCTACGCGATGACAAATTACATCCTCATCGACAACCCCAATCTCGGCGGCAATGACGCGATCACCGAAAGCCGCAAGATGATGAACGGCCACAAGTTGGATCTCTTCCTTCTCGATCTCAGCTTCATCGGTTGGTACATTCTTTCCATCTTTACTGCCGGTATCCTTCTTATTTACGTTGAACCTTACCATCACGCAGCAAGAGCAAAATTCTACGACGATCTCAAGGCGACCGTCGCAGCATAAGTAAATCATAGCCAAACAAAAACATCCTTCCGATTCGGAAGGATGTTTTCTTTATGCTTCAAGTATTTTTTTCAGTTTTTGCATCGTTTCTGCGCTTGGCTGGGGAAGATGGCCAAAGGGGAACGTCAGCTTCATACTGTCATATTTCGTCTGACAGATCTTGCGAAACGGCAAAAGCTCGGTCTTATCGACACAGGGGTGCGCTTCAACGATCGCACGCAAAGCCTTGATATTTTCCTCGTTATCATTCACGGTCGGAATAATGACCTGACGAATGGTAACGGGGATCTTTTTTTCGTTCAGATACGAAAGAAAATCGAGCGGAGTCTGCATACCGCATCCCGCATTTTCACGGTAGAGTGCATCACTTGTATATTTGATATCCAGAAGCACACGGTCTGTTTCCGCAAGAAGCGCATAAACATCATCGTTCAAGATGCTTCCCGAGGTATCGAGACAAGTATGGATCCCTTCCGCATGGCAAAGAACGAAAAGCTCGCGCACAAAAGCCGCTTGGAGAAGCGGTTCACCGCCGGAAACGGTGATACCGCCATCTTTGCCAAAATATTCACGGAAGCGCAAAACCTTTTTTACGATATCCTGTGCAGAATACTCCTTGCCTTCGGCGCCGTTCCACGTATCGGGATTATGACAGCATTTGCAACGGAGGTTGCAACCCTGCATAAAGACGACATAGCGCACGCCCGGACCGTCTACCGTGCCAAGGCTTTGAAGAGAGTGTATGTGTCCGTTCATCGACGCGTTCCTCACATGGTTTCGTGGAAGGTACGGCTGATAACTTCCCTCTGATGTTCACGGGAAAGCTTATTGAAGTTAACCGCATAACCGGAAACACGAATGGTAAGGTTCGGATAATCTTCGGGATTTTCGTATGCCTTCATAAGGGTCTCGCGGTTCAAAACGTTGACGTTGATATGGTGCGCATTCTTTGCAAAATAACCGTCAAGAATGGTAACGAGATTATCGATTCTTTCTTCTTCGGTCTTGCCAAGCGCATCGGGTGTGATGGAGAAGGTATTGGAGATACCATCGCGGCAGTCGTCATAGCTGATCTTCGCAACGGAGTTGAGAGATGCGAGAGCACCGTTCTCTTCTCTGTTGTGCATGGGGTTCGCACCGGGAGCGAAGGGCTCACCTGCTTTTCTGCCGTCGGGTGTCGAAGCGGTATTCTTACCGTACATAACGTTGGATGTGATGGTAAGAACGGAAAGCGTATGCTCTGCGTTTCTGTATGTGGGCGTTTTGCGAAGCTCTGTGATCACCTTATGCGCCGTATCCTTTGCGATGAGGTCAACACGGTCATCATCGTTACCGAATTTGGGGAATTCACCTGTGGTAACGAAATCGGTGATAAAGCCGTTTTCATCCTTTACGGGTGCAACATTTGCATACTTGATCGCGCTGAGGGAGTCCGCAACAACGGAAAGACCTGCAACACCGAACGCCATGAATCTGTGAACTTCCGTATCATGAAGCGCCATCTGTGTCTTTTCATATGCGTATTTATCGTGCATATAGTGAATGATATTCATGGTATTGACATAGAGACGGCTGAGCCATTCGATATAAATATCGTAGCGCTCCTTCACAGCCTCATACGTCAGCTGATCGCCTTCGAGAACAGGCATCTGAGGGCCGATATGCATCTTGCTGGAAACGTCGTAACCGCCGTTGATGGCAATAAGAAGAAGCTTGGGAAGATTGCAACGCGCACCAAAGAACTGCATCTGCTTGCCGACCTTCATGGCAGAAACGCAGCAAGCGATCGCGTAGTCATCGCCGTAGATGGGACGCATCAGATCGTCGTTTTCATACTGGATGGAGTCGGTATCCGCAGAGACCTTAGCGCAGAATTTCTTGAAGTTTTCAGGAAGATTCTGAGACCAAAGAACGGTGAGGTTGGGTTCGGGTGCGGAGCCGAGCGTATACAAAGTATTGAGGACACGGTAGCTGCTCTTGGTAACGAGCGTTCTGCCGTCCTCGCCCATACCGCCGACAGCCTCTGTGATCCACATGGGGTCGCCGCCGAAGAGCTCGTTATATTCGGGTGTTCTGAGATGGCGCGCCATTCTAAGCTTCATAACGAAGTCATCCATGAGCTCCTGAGCGCCCTCTTCTGTCAAAGTACCATTTGCAAGATCGCGTTCAATATAGATGTCAAAGAACGTGCTGACACGTCCGAGAGACATTGCGGCACCGTTCTGCTCCTTGATCGCGCCGAGATAACCAAAATAAGTCCACTGGATCGCTTCGCGTGCATTGGATGCGGGCTCGCTGATATCAAAGCCGTAAAGCGCCGCCATTTCCTTGAGGAAGCCAAGGAATGTGATCTGCTGGAAAAGCTCTTCGTCAAGACGGATATTGTCTACGTCGAAATTGCTTGCGGCAAGAGCGGCTTTGTCTTTTTTCTTTTCTTCGATAAGTTTATCTACGCCGTAGAGCGCAACGCGGCGGTAGTCGCCGATGATTCTGCCTCTGCCGTAAGCATCGGGGAGGCCTGTAATAACGTGGCATTTACGAGCGGCACGCATTTCATCCGTGTAAGCACGGAATACACCGTCGTTATGTGTGGTGCGGTAACGGAACTCGGTCTGTACCTTTTCGCTGAGCTTATAACCGTATGCTTCACAAGCCTGAAGCGCCATTCTCATACCGCCGAAGGGGTTAACGCCGCGCTTCAAGGGGCGGTTCGTCTGCATACCCACGATAATTTCATTCTCTTTATCAAGATAACCGGGCGCATAATGCTTCAAGGAAGAAGCTGTGGTAGTATCCACATCCATAACACCGCCATACTGTCTTTCTACTGCAAAAAGTGTCTGCAATTTTTTCATCAAAGCCTGTGTACGGGGGGTAGCACTTGCAAGGAAGGATGCGTCATCCGTATATTCCTTGTAGTTCTGCTGAATAAAATCACGAACGTTGATCTCATCCTGCCAAACACCCTTTGTAAATCCATTCCAATTCTTGTGTTCCATAGTCTTTTTCCTCCTTAATATCAATCATTGAATCGCCGTATAAGAACAAAAAAAGGCAATTCAACTTTCTGAAAAAAATTGAATTGCCCAGACGGTCGGCATATAAATATAATATTTCTACACTCCCCCGCGGTGGTCCGCGCAATCCGTCAGTCATGTAGACTTGTACTTATATTATATACGATATTTTCACATTTGTCAATAGATATCCGTGAAAAGTGATGATTACCAAATTTTACATAAGTAAAAGCAGACATTCTGTTGCAAGCACTGCGGCACAAGCCGTTACCGCAACGATCGTAAGGCTCTTTGTTTTCAAAGAGACGAGGATCGCCGCCGCAAGTCCGACAGACGCCGAAATAACGTTGCCTGTTGCATACAGCGCAGAGGGGAACGTCATCGCGGCAAGGACGGTATAGGGGATATAATATAAAAACGAATTGACAAATTGGTTTTTGATCTTTTTTCTCATGAGCGCAAACGGAATGGCGCGAATGAGATAGGTCGAGCCTGCCATAATGAGCAGATAGATCAGAAAATCCTTGGTATTCATGACGCATCCGCCTCCTTTTTCGGGAATAACAGCGCGCCGAGCACTGCCGAGACGATGGCACAAATGCTGATGGCAAGTCCCGAGGAGACCGCTTTCAAATACGGCAGATAATAAAACGCGGCACTGAGCACTACGGCAACGCCGACCACGACAAGCAAAGTCTTTTCGATCTTGGTCTGCGGTACGATGATGGCGATAAACATGGCGTAAATAGCAATGCAAAGTGCATTCATGACGATGGTCGGAAGGACGTTACCGAGAAGTGCGCCGAAAAGCGTACCAAAGGTCCAACCGAAAAACGGCACCGTCGCAAGTCCGAGAAAATATAGACGGGATACGCGTTTTTCCGTGCTTGCTACGGCAAAAATTTCATCTGTCATAAAAAAGCCGAGCAGCCAGCGAAAGATTCCCTTGAATTTTTCATCCGTCTTCTGCGAAAGCGAGACAGACATAAACGAATAGCGGACGTTGATGGTAAGCTGAGAGATGAGCATTTCCGCATATGCACCGGGAAGCATCATCGTTCCGATCCCCGAAAGCTGTCCTGCCGAGGTCAGCGTCGTCATGGAGATCACGAGCGCCTGCCAAAAATGAAAGCCCATCGATACTGCCATGATGCCAAAGCTAAAGGAAACGGGAAAATAACCGAGCCCGATCGGAACACCGGCGCGGACACCTCTCAAATAGGTCTGTTTGGCGTTCAAATCAAATCTCTCCCATATCTACGGCAACCTTTTTGAGCATTTCACGAATCGGAAGCTCATACGGGCATCTCGTTTCACAGGTACCGCATCCAACGCAATCCTTGGCGGTCGCGCTCATGGAAAAATAACGGGATTTCGCCCAATCCGCAAGACCGTAATGACGAAGATAGTTTGCAAAAAGGAAATTCGAGGGAATATTGATCCCCTTCGGACAAGGCGCACAATATCCGCAACGGCGGCAGAAGTTCTGACCAAGCTCCTTCACGATCTTTGCACACGCTTCTCTATCCTCTGCCGAAAGCTCGCCCATATCGGCGGCAGCGGCGTTCTGATAAACCTCTTCTGCGTCTCCCATACCGGGAATGGCAATGGTGCAATTCGGATTTTGGAGGATATATTTCATCGCAAGGGTCGCATCCTCGATATTGCCACCCGCAAGCGGCTTCATGGCGATAAACGCGATATTCTTTTCCTTGCATTTTTGCATGAGCGATTCGCCCTGGTTTTCCACGATGTTATACGGGAACATCACGGTTTCGATCTTATCTTCAAATTCGGTGATGAGGCGTTCGAGTGCTTCCACACCGTGCGCGGTCGCACCGATATGACCGATCTTCCCTTCCGCTTTCGCTTCGAGAAGTGCCTTATATGCACCGTTTTCGCCAAAGCAAGTCTCAAATTCCGCATCGGATTTGATGTTATGGATCTGATAGAGGTCGATGTAATTCGTACGAAGATTATGGAGACTCTTTTCGATATCGGCTTTCATGCCTGCATAATCACGAGCCATCGTTTTGGTCGCCAAAATAAATTTGTCTCGTCTGCCCTCGAGGACCTCACCGAGGTATTCCTCCGAAACGGTATAGCCGCGCGCAGTATCGATATAGTTGATGCCGGTTTCCACGCAAGCATCAATGACCTTTCTTGTGCCCTCCACGTCCGTACGCTGGATCGGAATGCCACCGAGTCCGACAACGGAAACGCGAAGACCTGTCTTTCCAAGTGTTGTATATTTCATGTCATGATCTTCCTTTCAAAATGATTTGTACCCCTTTATTATCCTTCTTTTTTCTCGTTTTGTAAAGAGGATTTCGGAAAAATATTGTCTTTTATTTTCAAAAAGATTATAATGATCTTACCTTTTTTGTGACGAAAACCAAAATTTTACGACTATATAGGTGAAAGGCCTTGGATAAACCGCAGGAGGTGAAACACTTGGAAGACGAAAAGATCATCGGGCTCTACCGACAGCGCGACGAAGCGGCGATCCGAGAAACTAAAACAAAATACGGACGTTACTGTTATGCCATCGCGTACAACGTACTGCATGACAGAGAGGACGCGGAGGAATGCGAAAATGACACGTATCTTTTAGCTTGGGATACGATTCCGCCTGTCAAACCGAAAATACTCTCTGCTTTTCTCGGTACGATCACAAGACGCATCGCCCTTGACAAATGGAGAAAAGACCACGCAGACAAGCGCGGAGGCGGCGACACATTCGTTTCACTCTGCGAGCTTGAGGAATGTATTCCAAGCGGCAAAAGCATCGACGACGAAATGGACGCAAAGCATTTGGCAGAGGTGCTATCCTCGTTTTTGCGATCACTTCCCGAGACGGACCGCAATCTCTTTTTGCGCCGATATTGGTATTTTGATTCCATCGAGGATATCGCAAGCCGTTTCGGCTTTGGTCAAAGCAAGGTCAAAATGAATCTCAAGCGCACAAAGGATAAGCTTCGAATCTATCTTGAAAAGGAGGGGATTTTGATATGAAATCCAAGAAATTACAGGACGCACTCGGTATGATCGATCACGATCTCATCGCAGATGCAGAAAAAGCCCCCAAGAAAAAACCAAAACACGTTATCAAATGGACTGCCCCCATCGCCGCAATGCTCGCCATCGCGCTTGCCTTTGGCATCTTCTTCGGACAGAACAGCCCGTTCGTTCCGACCGCTTACGCGCTGGCAGAGGCAGAATATCCCAATATTCCAAAATTTGCGGACTATAGCGACAAGGATGCCTATGATGCATGGAGAGACGCACAAAAGCGCCAAGCTGAATATTTTGGCAAGGCTAAGGGACTTGAACCCTTTATCAGCGCAACGGTCTCTGAATTTTTAGGAAATGCAGGCGACAAAAATCTCGTATATTCCCCGCTCAATGTTTATCTTGCGCTTGCGATCTTAGCCGAGACCACAGACGGTGAAACTCGTGAGCAGATCCTCGCACTTCTCGGTGCAGAGGATATCGAATCTCTCCGCGAAAACGCAAACACGCTCTGGAACGCCAACTATAACGACGACGGCATCGTAACGAGCTTACTTGCAAGCTCGCTTTGGCTTCGAAACGGTGTCGGATATCATACGGACACGCTGAACACGATCGCAAAGCATTATTACGCCTCTTCCTTCAGCGGCGAAATGGGCTCTGAGGAATACAACAAGCAGCTGCAGGAGTGGCTTGACAAGCAGACAGGCGGACTTCTTTCGGAACAGATCCAAAACGTTGAGTTCGATCCCGAAACGTTCTTTGCCATTGCGACCACCATCTATTTCAAGGCAAGCTGGGCAACTGAATTTTCCAAAGAGGAAACAACGGATGATATCTTCCACGAACAAGAGCGCGACGTTATGACAGAATTCATGCATCGATCCGCAAACTCCTACATTTGGCAGGGTGAACACTTCTCTGCCGCAGAACTTCCCCTTACAGACAGCGGCAGTATGTGGTTCTTACTCCCCGACGAGGATATCGATTTGAACACCCTTTTGAAAGATACAGAAGCACTTTCCTTTATCTCTCAAAGCAACAAATATCAATGGGAAGACAAGGTGCATGCCACGGTCAACTATTCCATTCCGAAATTTGATGTCAATTCCGATCTCGATCTCATCGAAGGGCTGAAGGCGCTCGGCGTAACGGATTGCTTCCTCGAGAATGCGGATTTCACCCCCATCACGACCGAGGTCGAGGATCTGTACGTTTCCAAGGTCAATCACAGCGCTCGCGTCAAGATCGACGAAGAGGGTTTGATCGCCGCGGCATTCACCTTGATCGAAATCACAACGGAAAGCGCCAGCGAGCAAGAACCGCCTTACGTGGATTTCACCGTTGACAGACCGTTTATTTTCGTCATCACGGGCGAGGACGGATCCATCCTCTTTGTTGGCGCAGTCAATCATGTATCAAAATAACATGGTAATCATCCATAAAAAAGCGGCGAGTCGCCGCTGACGATCGCTCGTCCATCTCGGCTTTTCAAATTGCCAAGCACGGCAAAACGGCGAGAGCGATTCGAGCAAGTTCTTATCATATAAAAAAGAACCGATGAATCATCGGTTCTTTTTTCATATCCTTCGATCAGGGTTCAACCTTGAACATGACCTCATACGGCTCATCCTCTGTTTTGGATGTCGCAAGGAGAGAGATCACGAGCGTATTGTTTGCCACGAGTCTGCCTTCCGTTACGTTACCCACGCTATCCGTAAAGGTAAATTTGTTTCCTTCCACAGTGTACTGTCCTCTTGCAAAGGTGCCTGTTATTTCTTCTCCGCGCAGCTTATAGGTTACGTAATACGTAAAGGAGCCATCTGCGCCGATCCTTGCAATGTAATCATAGATCACCGTGCCGTACATACCATGGATCTTTTCATAGTTTGCCTCATAAGAGCCTGCCGCGATGGTATAGATCTCCGCGCAAAGAGTTACTTCATAGGTTGCGGCACTCGAATCCGATACCTTTAAGGAGATTCGGATCGTATCCTCTGCGGTAAGAATGCCCTCAATTTCATTGCCGTCAAAATCTGTAAAAATAAACTGATTGCCATTTACGGCGTAGCTACCGCTCATATAGATGCCGCTGGTTTCAGTCTCGCCCTTTTGCATCGTTACGCTATACACAAAGACGCCGTTCTTTTCGAGGATGGCGGTATAATGATAAGTAAGATCGCCGTTTTTGCAACTACCCTTATATGTTCCCGTTGCCGCAGTATAGATCGGAGTCGGCTTCTCTTCCTCTTCACCGCCCTCGGGAATATCGCTTTCAAAGGTGAAAATGATATCGACATTATCCGCTTTTGTGAGAAAATCGCCAAAAAGCATATCGTCTGTCATTTTGAGAGAGCCATCCTTTTGCACAACAAACGTGCAGATCGCGCCATTTTCATAGGTCATGGTATAGCAAGTATCGGTCAGTGTATAGGTGCCCTCATGGATCACGGTGTCGGAATCATCGGCAAGAACGAATTTTTCGCCGTCGAGCGTCAAAATGACCATGGGCAAATCAGCTTCGGAAAGTGTTTTCGAACGATAAACCCCTGTCTTGAGTTCAGCTTCGTTGACAGATGGAATCTCTACAGGCACGGGGGGTTCGGTCGTGGTTTCCACCGTAGTAGATTCTGTTGTGGTTTCAATATCCTCCGCATCGCAGGAAACGGATGCAATGAGCATACCAAAGATCAATACGAGAGAAAAAAAGCGTTTCATCTCTTTACTCCTCCTATCATTCAAAAATATCATACAAAAGATCGATTTTGGAAAGACAGGGCTTTCGCCCTGTCTTTCCGCTTATTTTGATAAAAGACTGACTGTTTTATTTTGCAGAAAGACGAACGGTCTTGATTTCAAACGCTCTGAAGGTCAAATCCACAGCATCCTCTGCCACGGGAAGCTCACCCTTCACGTTTTCAAGCATATCACATTCATATGCCTTGAAGTTCTCTGCCAATGCCACATGAAGCTTGGTGGAAACTGCCGCTTTCTTGGATTCGTACAGACGAACGATGATATCGCCGCTTCCGTCTTCCGCCATCTTCACGGTATCGATGATGATATTATCGTTATCGATCTGCAAATAGCTTACGTCGAGCTTACCGCCGCTTACCACAGTCGGCTTGATATTCACTTCATATGCCTGTTTTACAACGTCGGAAGAAGTGAAATCGCCTTCCCATGCGGTGAATGCATAAGTGAAGTTATGTACGCGGTTATCGGTACGGAGATCGGGGCAAGCACCGGAACGAAGAAGTGTAAGCTCCATGCTGTTGCCGTTGACGGAGATACCGTACTTACAATCGTTCATCACAGCCGCGCCGTGAGAGCCGTCGCGGAGTGCGGAATAACGATGGTTGCATACCTCGAAGCGCTCCTTATCATAGAGTCTGGAACGATGTGTCGGGCGTTCTACATAACCAAACTGCATTTCATTGATCGCATTTTCTGCGTATACGTCCACGGGGAAACCGACCTTGAGAAGTCTATGGAGCTCTTTCCAGTCAACTTCTGTTTCAAATTCGATTCTCTTGGAATCTTTTGCAAGACGGATATACTGTGTATAAGTGGAATCGAGAAGCTTACCCGTTACCTTGAGAACCGCTTCGATACCCTGTTCAACGAGTTCAACGTGAATATCGTATGCGCCTTCGATCTCCTGATATACGTAGTTGGAGTCGATATCCCAGCCGTCCCATCTTCTCGGAACGTCCTTGAAGAGACGGAATTTGTTCATGGCACCTGCCGCAAATTCTCTGCCGCTTTCTTTGAGAACAAAGGAGGTTACTTCGCCGCGTTCATTGACAACGGCTTTGACAAGTGCGTTTTCAAGAACATAGCCGGCTTCGGTCTTGGTAACCGCAACTCTGCCCTCTTCGATCGCTTTCGCTTCGCTTGCGGGAACGAGAGAGATCGCACCGCAGGCAGGAAGTGTAACGACAGCCTTGCCGTTTTCAACGGAAACGTAAGTACCGTCTGCCATCACAGCGCCGTTTTCAAAGCCTGTGGGCAAAGAAATAAGTGCCTTTCTTTCAAAGCCGAGGGAGTTGAATACCGTAACCGCGGATGAATCGGCATTGCCTGCAAGGAGTGTATTCTGCGCGGTCTTGAGAAGCTCGCCTGCCTCACTGATCACTTTATTATGAAGCTTTTCGGCTTCTACATATACTCTTGCGATGGAAGAGCCGGGGAGAATATCATGGAACTGATTGAGGAGAACGTCTTTCCAAAGCATTTCTGCTTCTTTTGCAGGATACTTGGCGCCTGCAAGCGCCGCGGGAACTGACCAGAATTCGAGTTCGCGCAAAGCTTCTTCGCTCTTTCTGTTGCCCTTCTTTACAGACGCCTGAACCGTGTAGGTTCCTCTGTGTGCAGTAAAGTAAAGCTCACCGACGTAGGTATTCTTCGGTTTGCCCTTCTGCTCGTACATATCCTCGAAGAATTCTACGGGATCGGCGATCTTGATCTTCACGCCGCCCTCGAGATCCTTCTGACGGATCGCATATTCGATATGATCTCTGGTGGGACCGCCGCCGCCATCGCCATAGCCGAAGGGATAGAGGAATGCATCGAGATCTCTTGCCTGGCTTCTGTTTTTCCAAACCTCATTGGCTTCGGTGGGATGTGTGAAATATTCGTATCTTGTGGGAAGGAAGGATGTAATTTCCGAGCCGTCCATGCCCTTCCATGTGAAGTAATGATACGGGAACGGTTCGCCTTTGTTATAAGACCAGAAGATCTTCTGCGTTACGAGATATTTTACGCCGCAACCGACAACGATCTGCGGAAGTGCCGCGGTATAACCAAAGGTATCGGGAAGCCAAAGAAGCTCGCTATCCACATCAAAAACTTCTTTATAATAGCGTTTACCGTAAACAAACTGACGGATGAGCGCTTCGCCGCCTGCCATATTGGTATCGGGCTCGACCCACATCGCGCCGTCCGCGATCCAACGGCCATCCTTTGCCGCCTTTTTAATGCGTTCGAAAAGCTCGGGATAATGCTCGCGCACCATTTCGTAGCACGCAGGCTGGCTGACGATAAATTTATAGTCGGGATATTCTTCGAGAAGACGAAGCTGTGCCGCAAAGGTACGCGCGGTCTTACGGTAGGTCTCCGCGAGAGGCCAGCACCAAGCAAGGTCAAGATGCGCATTGCCGACCGCATAGAAAACAGGCATCGTGGAACCGTTTACCGCTTGCATATACGGACGGAGTGCTTCACGCGCCTTGACATAAGAAGCGTTTCTCGTTGCTCTGTCCTGCTCGAAATCCACGATCAGCGTAAACTGCTCGAGGGCATCGCAAATCTTGGAAGCGCGAAGAGACGTATCGTCCAGCACGCCGAGCAATCTGTAAAGCGTGTCCACGTCCATATACAGCTGATATGCATCCTCGTTCCAGATGCCGTATGTGCATTTACCAAGCGTTCTGCGTGCACCCTCCTTGAGCGGGTCGACGAATTGTTCGCCATCGGGAAGCACAGGACCTGTATAGCAACCGTAGCCTGCGGTCGCATAGTAATGACCTGCATAGGTCTCCATCAAAATGTCATAGGATTCCCCTGCTTTGGCATCGCGGGTGAGGTAGTTATCCACCATATAGTGATGATCCGTCAAGATCCAGTCTGCACGGTACGTACCGAACGCTTCACCGTTGACAAAGATCGTGGTTTCACCGCCGGGATTCAGATTCATAACGATTCTCTTGCCGTCAACGCCCTCGGGAATGGTAACATTGCCCTTAAACCAGCAATATTCCCAGGTTTCACCCCAGGTATATCCGGGTGCGACAGGTTCAAAATTACCCTTGAGTGCCTCATCGGGGGTAAGATATTCCTTTGTTTTGTGGGCTGTCCAGGAAATTTCGCCAATCGGCTGATAGAGCTCCTGCTTGAGAACATCGAGCCAGTTCTCAATACGGACTTTCCACTCGGAATGCATAATATCCATATTTTGTTTCCTCCTTAAATTGATTGTAAGTTCTCAAAAATTCCAATTCTATCTTTTATTATATATGAGAAAGCGGAAATTGTCAATGTGATTTCATTCGATTTGGAACAAAATCATAAACGGTATCCTCACAGACAAAACGATAAAAAATGGATTTATAAAAAAGATAAAACAATATTGACTTATTTCAGATTTATGCTACAATAACAGCTGATCAATCCAATCTGAAAGTGAGTATACTTTATCATGAATCTTAACGATCTTCAAAAGTCGGCAAACAGCGGCTGGAATACATGGTATAACGAAGACATCCTTGCTCACGTTTTCCTGCCATGGGGCTTTTCCATCAACGTAAGCTTCCGAAAAAAATCAAATGGGGATATGCTCCGTTCCTTGCTGATCAACAGAGACGCTCCCGTGCGCACAGACGTTCGAAGCGTTGACGGCAGCTATACTTGCATACGTATCCGCCACGGAAACGTTCCGATCAAAATAGAGAGCGCCGCCAAAAACGGCGAACAGATCATTCTCGTTACACCCGATGGATATTATTCCTCGGACGAACAGCTCATCGTAAGCACCGCCTTCCTTTGGGGTCGTGATGGCACCTTGATCAAAGAAAACGGCAGGCTCGGTGCAATTTGTCCTGACGGCAAACGCATTCAGCTCTATTCCAATACGGCTCCCTATGATTTCTATTTGCCTGAGCTTACGTCGCCTGCCATGTTTTTCAAAATGGATGCTCCGATCGTGATCTCGACCTTCCCTTGCACGACATTGGAGGCGTGCAAGATCGTGGGGGAGTCTCGCAGTGCGGTTCTTAACGAAGCGCACAAGTATGGCAGTCATGCAGAAACGTATCACGCAGTGCAAAGCTGTTTGGGATGGAATACGATCTATGATCCCATCAAAAACCGCATATGTACCCCTGTAACACGAAACTGGAACCGCGGAAACCCCATCAATCTTTTCTGCTGGGATACCTTTTTCGGTGCGCTGATGCTCTCCTTGGAAAACGAAAAATTCTGCAAGCTCAACCTCAAAGCGATCCTCGACGAAATGACTGACGACGGCATGATCCCAAATGCCTTAGGCTCTCATCATTCTCAACCGCCGGTCGGCAGTATGGTGATCGAGGAAATCTATAAGAAAAACGAGGACATTTCGCTTCTGCGTGAAGTATATCCGTATCTTCTGCGCTGGAATACTTGGTATTATGAAAACCGCATGACAAAAGAGGGTTATCTCTGTTGGGGTACAGGCTCTTACGGCAAAGGCAAGGAAAGTCTTTTCGGCGCGAAATGCGAATCGGGAATGGACAACTCCCCCATTTTCGACGATGCGGTATACGACGAAAGCAGTGGTCTTTGCATGATGGCCGACGTTGGTCTTTCCGGACTTTTTATCAAGGATTGCCACACTTTAATTGCATTTTCAAAGATTCTTGGGTATACGGAACACATCGCAGACTTGGAATTGCGTATGGAACGCGCACAAAAAGCGCTGGACAGCTTATGGAATGAAGAAGACGGTATTTTCGAAAATTTAGACCTGATCACAGGCAAATTTTGTCCTCGTCTTTCTCCGTTTAATTTCTTTAGTCTGTTTTCTCCCAATGTCAGCGATGCACAGAAAAAAGCCATCGTGGAAAAGCATCTTTTGAATGAAACGGAATTCTGGGGCGAATACGTGCTTCCCTCCATCAGCAAGAATGATCCTTCCTTCACGGAGCAACAGTATTGGCGCGGACGCATTTGGGCACCGCTCAACACCATCGTTTATTATGCGCTAAAAGATGCCGGATTTCACAAAGAAGCAAAGCTTCTCGCAGAAAAGGGCGAACGTATGATGCTCCATGTTTGGAAAAACGAATCTCGCATCTACGAAAATTACGGTGCGATCGACGGTCTTGGCAATAGCGCTCGTCAAAGCGATGCCTTCTATCATTGGGGCGCGCTGCCCGGCTATCTTGCCATCGACGCAGAGGCTTTGGCACTCGAAACGTTTTCATAAAAGAATGAATATATTCAAGATACGAAAAGAGCTATGAACATCAACGGTTCATAGCTCTTTTTTTCTCAACAATTCGCCTTTTATGCAGTTGCCGATTGCAAAAAACACTCAGCTTTTCATTCGCTCATCCAAAAGCATTTTCGTGCCGTTCTCACATTCGATGCCGTACATGACAAGATTTTTCATCTCACCTGCAAGCGTAATGGCAAATCTCGCTCTTGAATATACATTTCGAATCGTGATATTATAGGTTTCATCACTTGTGGCATGGCGAGGTCCGTACATATTGGTATCGCCCACACGGACGGCGGCATAGCCTTGTTCCATATGCTGAGAATTCTTGGATGCATCGTAAACACCGTCAATGAAGATATCGTGGAGCTTGATCTCCCCTTGATTCAAAAGGCGGACATTAGCGCAAAACGCAGAGGTCCTGATATTTTTGATGGTGATATCACAGATATCGGAAGGAAGTCCCGCCACCTTGAAATGCTTTTCCAAATGCCAATCGAGAGCTGTCAGTGCAATCGAATCGTCCTCAGTAAAGCCCGTGATATTTTCGATCGTGATATGATGACAGCCCTGACGCAGATCGATACCATCTGCATTTTTGACGAGAATCTCTTGATAACGGGAATGCTTGATCCCGTGATATACGTTTCCCTCGCGGTCTATCGCCGTGTCATTCGCACAAAAATCAATATCCCCGAGATAGCCATTTGCACAATACACAAAGTTCAGCGCCCACCAACGCTGATGACGGCAGGAAATGCCTTTTATCATAAAGCCGTTGACGTTGGTAAACAAAACGAGATTGTTTTTCCAAACAGGCGGCAAGCCGTCCTGCATTTGATTGCGCTCCGAAAGCCCGTTATATTCCCCACCGTCCAAAATCGCTGTACCGCGTCCGATAATGGAAATATTGGTGTCCGTTCCGTCCGTCGTTTTGCCAAGCGCGGTATCGTGATGCTCGTTGACGAACATATTGCTGTATACGCCGTCGGCAAGGCGCAAATGACAATCCGCCAAAATGAGCGTGAAATTGGATGGGATGCGGATCGCCGTATCGATGATATACTTTCCGCTGATCACCGCATTTCGGGTTTCGTTTTGAACCGCTTCGGCGATCTTCTCCGCAATATACGCAGAACCGTTTGATAAAAATTCTCCGTTCATCATGTTTTCTCCTTGCTATGTGTGTAAATCCAATCGCGATACCAATAAGCAGAATCCTTCGGAATTCGCTCTTGCGTTTCATAATTGACATAAACAATGCCAAAGCGGTCGGTATATCCCTTTGCCCATTCAAAATTATCCATAAAAGACCAAAGGAAATATCCCCGAATGTCCGCGCCATCCTCCGTTGCCTTTTCAAGCTCCAAAAGATAGCGATGCAAAAAATCGATCCTATTGGGGTCATGGACCTTTCCGTCAAGCGAGACCGCATCATGTGCGGACATACCGTTTTCCGTAATCAAGATGGGCAAACGGTATCTTTCGTACAAAAATCTCGGTCCCCAACGCAAACATTTTGGCGTGATGCTCCATTGAATCGCCGTTTTGGAAGCACCGATCTCGCGATCCGCAAATGTATATCCTCCCTTGCCATCGGACATGACGGCCTTGCCGTTATAAATATTTTGCGCATAAAAATCGATCGGCTGAGAGATCAGCTTCATATCCTCATCCGTAATTTCGGGAAGATATTCTTTGTAGAGCGCAAGTCCGTCCTCGGGATAGCGACCCAAAAGAACAGGATCACTCCACCATGCGGTGTTCCACATGATACGGCTTCCAAGCGCAGGACAAGCAAAAAAGCTTTTTCTTGCCGCTTCTATATCGTCGGCAGATTCACTTTGCGGATAATTTGCCGTACAGGTAGGAGCATAGCCGATCTTGATCGGTTGCTTCGCAGCCTTGCGCATGGCGATGACAGCGGCACCGTGAGCCTTCAATACATTGTGGCACATCTGGAAAATATCCTTATAGGACACCTTTAGCCCCGGCGCATGAACGCCGGAAAGATAACCTGAGCCAATAAAGCACTGCGGTTCATTGAACGTAATATAGTTGACGCAACGATCCGAAAAAAGCTCGACGATCTTGCCTGCATAGTCGGCAAACCATGCAACGCTGTCATCATTCAGCCAACCGCCCTTTCGGTATAATTCATACGGATAATCCCAATGAAAAAGCGTGATATACGGTTCGATACCGTTTTTCAAAAGTTCATCGATCAAGTCTGAATAAAAACGAACGCCTTTTTCATTGATCTCCCCTATTCCCTTCGGAAAGATTCTGGTCCAGCTGATGGAAAAACGATACGCCTTGATACCCAGCTCCTTCATCAGCGCAACGTCTTCACGAAAACGATGGTAATGGTCGCACGCGATATCGCCCGTATGCCCCTCCTCTATATGACCGCGTTCATGACAAAAAACATCCCAAACGCTAAGTCCTTTTCCATCCTCGTTCCATGCGCCCTCGATCTGATACGATGCTGTCGCGGTTCCCCAAATAAAATCACTGCGAAAACTCATATATATTCCCTTTCTTCTATCATGCTTTGTTCCATTCAACCGTAATATGACGACAAATCTCTTTTCTTTCCCATGTAAAAACATCGCCGTTTTGAGAAAACGCTACCGGTGTACCGTCGATGATGACGGCCCTTGCGCGCTCTGCATTTCCGAGCGTCAAGCGCTCAAGCACGAGTGCACCGTCCTTAAGCTCGATCTTCGATTCCTTGGCGGTTTTGGAAAATACGCCCCAACCCGTGCCTAAACTCCAAAGCGCACGAAAATCGCCGGGAAGCTTCGGAGAAAAGCCGATGCTCTTTTTCGGAAGATCGAAGGAAAAACCACTAAAGATGGGGAGAAGCGAAAAGCTCGCCATTGCTCTCGCATAATTGTTGCCGCATTCGATCTCGTTCCACGGATTTCTTTTTGCACCGTCATAACGGTCGCGGATCGCACGAACGACGGCAATGCCCTCATCAAGATAACCCTCGCTGACAAGAAGTCCCGCAAACGCATATTCAAAGCCCGTCATGCACTCCTCACAATACGGAATCGGGATCACAGGCTTTTTGCTTCCCTCGGGATAATCGCAGATAACGGTACCGCCCTCGTCATTTAGGGCAAATACACGCCACATATTCGCAAATTCGCGCAGACTTGGCTTAAAATTGTTTGCGATCATATTTTCAAGCGCCGTTTTTCGCTGTTCCTTATCAAAAATATCGCCAAGTCCCAAGAGATTTGCGTGCCATTGTCCGAGCATCTGATCGATGATCGAGCCATCTGCAATTTGATATTTGAGCTGATTTTGCTCTTCATTCCAATAATTCGGGCAATCAAAACGTTCGGTATATTCCTTACGGGAAAGGTCGACCTTTTGGATAAAATATTTGCCGTTAAACAAATTTTCCTTTGTATAAGCATAGCCCTTTTCGAAAAGCGCGCGATAATCCGCCGCCTTTTCGTACTCATCGAGATACTCCGCCATCTCTGCCGCCGCCGAAAGCGCCGCAAGATACAATCCCTCAAGCCAAGAGGAAGGTCCAAAAAGCTCCATGTCCAGCGTATGATGCTGTCTGCCCTCCAAAACGCCGTCGCGGTCAAGATCCCACGCATCGGGATTTTCCTCGTGCCATGCATATGCCAGTATTTTTTGAACGGTATCCCAGTGCGCCCTCAGCCACTTGTCATCTCCGCTAATTTTCCATTCGCGCAAGGTCTTGACAACGGTGAGCATCGAGCCATCCACACACGCACGCGTCTTCGAGACGCCTCTGCCAAGAGGCAACAAGGTTCGGAAGCCCATTTTTCCGTTTTCCTCTACATCGCAAGCAAATTCCGTTTCACGGATCGAGCGTTCCAGATCGGGGAAAAGGAAGCAAAGCGCATATGCATAGCTCCAAACATGCGTACAAGTACCCTCACAAGACCCCTTTTGGCTGTGAACGCCTTCCCATCCGTAAAAAGCACCGTTTTCAAGCCTCAGCACTGTCGGAGATTTCAAAACGGACATCGTCGAAGAGATTGCATCAATCACGGCAGGATCCAAGGTCGAGGAATGCAACGCATCGCGGAACGCTACTGTTTTCTTATAAAATTCATCACCATGCAAAAGTGCATAGAAAGCGGAAGCGCGGGAATTTTCATAACGTGTGGCATAGTAATTTTTCCACATGACGTCTCGATCGTTTTCGTCCTTGAGGCGCCACCAATAATTATAGCAATTCGGGACGTTCCAAGCGAGGATGAAGCGTGTTTTTTTACCCTCGTCAAGGGGCGCGCCGATCGTACAGCAATCCGCCTTGCCGGCTTCCTCATAATGACGGTCCAAAAGCGTTCCTTGTGTCATCTCATACCAAAATGTGGAAACAGGGTCGCGCCATTCGCCGCGATACCAATATTCCTGTATCACAGCGTCTTTTGCATCCACCGCTACGGTAAGATCTCCATATTCCGCATCCTCCGGAGAGATATCTGCATAACGGAGCATCACGGCAGGATATTCACCACCCTCAACGATCTGATTTTTTGTTCGTAAAAAAGGATTGGTTACGGAAAAAAAGGCGGCATATTTTACATCGGCATTGCCATTTTTCACACAAATATCAAAAAACGCCGCAGGGATGCTTGAATTTTCCGAGTCGAGAGGGATCATCGGATTCCATGCCGTCAGAACTACTTCACCGGGGAAATATTCATCGCAAAAAGTAAGCTCGGCTGTCGGAAAACGCCCATCGAAGACCACCTCTCGAAAATGCGGATAAGATGCCATCGCATTCTGAGCGTAGCCCTCACCAAAGCCTCTGCCCTGCGAACCGCGTGTAAAGCCCGAAAAATCTTTCAACGCATCACCTTGCAAAATCTTCACGATACGCCGTCCGTCGGGATATTCCGCAGTTACTGCGAAAAAGGTACAGCCATTGATGCTGTTTTTATTCGGACGATTAAAAATCTCAAAATCAATAAGCGAGCCGTTTCCCGAAATACCGATGGCCCCCGTACCGATACCACCAAGAGGAAAAGAAATCTCTTTTAGTTTGTTGCCTGTATAAAGCATTGCTACCTCCTGCCGCCACATACGGCTTTATATTTCTATCAAATGCCCGAGACGGCATATGTCATATCTATATCCATTTTAACTTACCAAACTTCTTTTTGTCAAGTTCAAATATTTATGATCCTCCCATTTTCTAAAAGTCATGGATTATCCATAGGTTTTCCTTTGAAATATTGACTTTTCTCTAAAAAAATGATATCATGAAATCAACAAAAAACATCAAAGGAGAATGTTTATGGCTATTTATTTCAATCCCGAAACCAAGTTTTTTTACCTTGAAGGAAAAAACATTTCTTACGTTTTCGGCATCAACAGAACTGGCTTTCCCGAGCATTATTATTTCGGCACGCGCATCGGACGCGACGATCTGACCTATACGTATGAGGCAAATATCGGCGATTCCGGAGAAGCGGCGATCCCCGGAAAGGTCCACGCAGGCGGTCTTTCCTATAACGTATACAGAAGTGAAGTATCCTTTTACGGCAACGGTGAATTCCGTGAATGTTCACTCCAGCTTTTACAAAAGAACGGCAGCAGATTGAACGAATTTCTCTATGAAACACACGAGATCCTCGCAGAAAAGCCCGCTCTTGCTGGTATGCCCTCCATGCGCGGCGGTGAAACGCTGAAGCTTACACTCAAGGATAAGCTTTCGGAAATGCGCGTTCATCTTTTCTATACGGTATACGACGATGCATCCGTTATTGCCCGCCATATGGAAATCGAAAACTGCACGGATGAGGACGTAAAAATTCTCCGCGCATACAGCTTTACGCTCGACGTCGTTGGTTCCGATCACGACTTGCTCACCATCGAAAATGCATGGGCGCGTGAAGGCAAGCCCGAACGCACACCGCTTCCTCACGGCATCGTTTGCGTAGATGAAAAATCCGCATCCTCCACGCGTCGCCACAGCCCCGCAATGGCGCTGATCAGCAAAAACACAACGGAAGATACAGGCAGTGCGCTTGGCGTGAACCTCATTTACTCCGCATCTTATGCGCTCAAGGCTGAGGTCGGTACGAAGGGCTACACACGTCTGACAGGCGGTATCAACGACTTTGATTTCACTTGGGAGCTTGCCGCAGGTGAAACGTTTGCCACACCCGAGGTCGTGCTTGCATACTCGAATGAAGGTATCGGCGGTATGTCGCGTGAATATCACGATGCTTACAGAAAATACCTCATCAACGAGCGCTTCGCCAACGTTCCGCATCCGCTCGTCATCAATAGCTGGGAGGCAGTATACTTCGGCTGCACGCCCGAGCGTTTGCTCCCCATCATCGACGCCGTCCGCGGTACGGGCATCGATACCTTCGTGCTTGACGACGGCTGGTTCGGCTCTCGCAGAAACGATAAGGCAGGTCTCGGAGACTGGACGGTAAGCCCCGAGGTATTCCCCGAGGGTCTTACACCCGTTATCGATTACGTTCACGATGCCGGTATGAAATTCGGTATCTGGTTTGAACCCGAAATGGTCAACCCCGACAGCGATCTTTACCGCGCACATCCCGATTGGGCAATTGCCGTTCCCGGAACAGAGCCTTGTGTTTCCCGTCGTCAGCTCGTGCTGGATATCACACGCGAAGACGTACGCGATTATATCGTAGAGGCTGTTTCCAAGATCCTGCGCGAAAACGAGATCGACTACGTTAAGTGGGACTTCAACCGCGCGATTACGGAAAACTTCTCCCGTGCGCTCCCCGCAGGTAAGCAACAGGAATTTCATCATCGTTATGCGCTCGGCTTTTACGACCTTTGCGAGCGTCTTGTAAACGGATTTCCGCATATCTTCTTTGAAGGCTGTGCCGGCGGTGGCGGACGCTTTGACCCTGCTATCCTCTACTATTTCCCGCAGATATGGGCAAGCGACGACACCGATGCCTATATGCGTACGCAGATCCAATACGGCACCTCTCTTTTCTATCCGCTTTCCGCCATCTCCTGCCACACCTCCATCTGTCCCAATCATCAGACGGAAAGAACAACTCCGTTCAGCACACGTGCCAATATCGCACATCTCGGCGCAACGGGCTATGAGCTTGATACGACAAAGATCACACCCGAAGAATTGGATGAGATCAAGCTTCAGGTTGCAGAATACCGCGAAATGGAAGATCTCGTGCTTCACGGCGATCTTTACAGAATGGAAAACACCTTTGATTCCAATTATTTTGCGGTAACGGTCGTTTCTAAAGACAAAGCAAAAGCAAAAGTAACCGCTATGCGTGCGCTTTGCCGTCCCAACGACGAACACAAACGCATCTTCCCGCGCGGACTGGATGCAAACGCTGTTTACGAGGTCGTAAATAAAGAATACGGACTTTGCTTGCGTCTTTCGGGCGCGGCGATCATGAACGTCGGTTTGGTATTGCCTCTCAAAACGGCAGGCGGTAAAATGCCGGGCGACTTCAAAACATTCGTATTTGATATCAAAAAAGCATATTGATCCACAAAAACAATATATTAGGTGAGGATATTCAAACTATGAAACAGTTAACAGTTGTACTCATCGGTGCAGGAGGCAGAGGTTCTGCCTACGCGAAACATATGCACATGACACCCGAAAAATACAAGATCGTTGCCGTGGCTGATCCCAATAAAGAAAAATGCCGCGTCATTCGGGAAATGTACGGCTTTTCAGAGGACATGTGCTTCTCAGATTGGAAAGATCTGCTCGCTCTTCCGAAAATGGCTGACATTGCGGTCATCGCCACATCGGACAACCTGCATTATGAGCCCGCCATGAAAGCGATCTCCCTTGGATATGATCTGCTTCTCGAAAAACCCGTGGCACAGACCGTGAAGGAATGCACGGATATTGCCAACGCCGCTAAAGAAAAGAATGTTTCCGTTCTCGTTTGTCATGTTTTGCGATATACACCCTTCTATAAAAAAGTGAAATCCATCATCACAAGCGGTACGCTCGGTGAGATCGTTTCCCTCGATCAGACAGAATGTGTGGGAAATGTTCACTTCTCTCATAGCTTTGTCCGCGGAAATTGGCACTCCGAAAAGGAAGCAACCCCTATGATCCTCGCCAAGACCTGCCACGATCTGGATATGGCACAGTGGCTCATCGATAAACCCTGCAAAAAGGTCTCTTCCTTCGGCAGTCTGACACATTTTACAGAGAAAAATGCGCCTGAAGGTTCTCCTCGCAGATGCATTGACGGCAACTGTCCTCACGCCAAGACCTGTGTTTATAACTGCGAAACGCTTTATATCCATAATCCCGACGGTCGCCCTTGGAAGGATATCTTCAAAAAGCAGGTCGCCACACACGACAACTTTTCCGATGAAGAGCTCCGCGAGGCACTGAAGCGCACCGACTACGGACTTTGTGTTTATCACGCCAACAACGATATGGTGGATCACCAGATCGTGAATATGGAATTTGCCGATGGCGTCATCTCGCATCTTTCCGTCAACGCCTTCAACGGTGGCGGCAGATATATCCACATTTACGGCACAAGGGGAGAACTTTATGCCTTTGAATCTGACAAAGAGATTCAAATTTACAACTTTGCGGAAGGCAAACGTTATAAAGTTCCCGTCCTTGAAGAGGGTGAGACCATCGTGGGCGGTCATCTCGGCGGCGATCTCGGCATCGTTACCGATCTTTATGATTATCTGACAGGAAATTACACGGGCAATTCCATTGCGAATATTCGTGTTTCCGTTGCAAACCATTTGATCGGCTTTGCGGCAGAGGAAGCAAGACACAACGATACCGTGGTTCAGATGGATGATTATTTCGCAAAAAACAACTATGAAAATCTTTTGTGAACCAAATTGGGCGGTACGATTATATTAACTTAAAATACCCTTTTGAATTATTGAAAAAAGGTCAGTGTGGAGTCATAGCTCCACACTGACCTTTTTGGGTTTCTTTAGGCGTGGGATTCGAGAAAACAAAAACACCGCGAGGGTCTGTAACAGCCCTATTTTACACATACTGTAATCGGGAATCCATCGGAAATAGAACTGAAAATAAGGAAATCAGCAAATATGAAATACGATTACAAAGAAATCAAAAGATTGCCCGACACCTTTTCCTTGGAGGATCTTCGTGTCGTGTGCCATATCAGCAAACGTACCGCTCGCTTTTATCTGCAAACAGGACTGATCGCCTGCCATAATAACGGCAAGAAAACCCATTGCTATACCATCAGAAAAGAAGATCTGATCGATGCGCTCCACCGCTATGAGAAGGATCCCAATCCTTTCATCATCTCCAAAAACTTTGAGAATCAATACGCCCGTCCCTTTTCCTCCGTCAATTATCTTCCGCCCGATGACGTGAATTCCGTTGTCGCACAAGAATTTTATAAAAAGAAGCTCGCTCATATTCCCGATATTCTCTGCATCACGGACGTAGCCAAGATCACAGGATATTATACCACCGCCGTCCATCGTTGGTGCCGTTCCGGGAAGCTGAAGGCACTACGCAGTCAACCCCGTACTTGGATCAGCAAGAAAAGTCTGTATGCGTTTTTACTCTCGGATGACTATAACAACATCGCACAGAAATCGGAAAACCATCGCATGGATATCGCAGACATCTTCAAGAAAATTCATCACGGAGGATAAGAATATGAAAAAATACATCGTCAAAAACGGCATTACATACGAACTTCGCGGCGAATACTACTACCCTCTTTTCAGACTTCCCGAAAATGAGGATTACCCCATCGGTAAGTACGGCAATCTCCGTCATGAGTTTCTGAAACAGCACCGCAAAGGCACCTACACCACCTTGCTCACCGAGTTTACGTTGCAGAAGCATCTCCATGACATTGACGAAGAAGCAAGACAAATGATCGAGGAACTGACCCTACGCATCGTTTCGGGGCGTGGGTGTAACGAGGAACTGAAAGCCTCCGATCCGATGCGCTGGGTTCAGATGATGAATAACATCAAAGCAAGCACCGAGGAAATCGTGTTGAAGGAGGTCGTGTACAAATGAACTCTATGATTCAAGAACTTTGGCACGGAAACATCATCCCTCAAGAGGATAGCCGAACCAACTCAAAGGAAATGAAGGAACTGCTTGGCTATATGTCACGGCACCACGAGGACCTCGAGAAAAGCTTCACCGATGAGCAGAAGGAGATCTTCGAGAAATTCCACGATTGCTGGAGCGAGTATATGAGCCTCGGCGAAGCGGCTATCTTTGAGTATGCGTTCAAGCTCGGCGCGAGACTCATGCACGACGTCATGTGCGAAGAAGATACGAAATAACCTCTTGGTCTGGGCACACCGTGCCCAGACCTCTTTGCTTTGATTTCAAGTGGCGAAATTCGCCACTTGATCTGGTGCGGTCGCAGAACCCGCACCATCTCCGTTATACCATTTTGTAGGC
>JBGVLA010000213.1:0-18912 GCA_045124015.1 Eubacteriales bacterium
TGCCTCTCTCTATCTTGACGGCTTCAAGCATCCCGACCGTGCCTCGCTCATTTTGCAAAATCTGCCTAAAATACAACATTCCCGCGAATGGCAGAGCGCCGTGGTCTTCTTCCGTCATCCCGAGCATACGGAAAAATTGCAGGAATATATCGAATTTTCCATCGCGCCGCTTTTGGATATGCTACCGAATTATATCATTTCCCATATCCCGAATACGCCCGATATGTGGGATAAAAAAGTCGAAATGATGGAAAAGATCATCGAAATGGCAAAATTTTTCTTCGGAGACAATCTCCTTTGCTATCATTTTTACGTAGCGGAGATCTACCGCCTCATCTCCACCTATCGTGTGGCGCAGAAGCGCTATGAGGAAACGCTCGTAGCACTTGAAAATATGTGTGAGCATCTCATCCTCGATGAAAAAGCCGAGCTTGGCGACCATTTTTCCTCGCTCTTTACGGATAAGCTCTCCTATTCCGCGCGAAATTCCTATATCGACCCCCCGCATAACCGCGCATGGACGCTCGTACATTTCAAAAAGCTCGCGCACAAGCGCTATGACCCCATTCGCAACATGGAGCGCTTTTGCAAGGTCGTGGAAACGATCGAAAAAATGGCAAAATAAAAAGCGGCAAAGACGATTTGAACGATTTCCCATAAAACAAAAAAGCAATCTCCGCAGAGATTGCTTTTTCGTATGTGATCAAAATCAGATCATTTCTTTAACCTTTGCTGCCTTACCAACACGTTCACGAACGTAGTAGAGTTTAGCACGGCGAACCTTACCGCGGCGGGTAACGTCAACCTTAACAATGTTGGGAGAGTGAAGGGGGAAAGTCTTTTCTACGCCGATACCGTAAGCCATCTTTCTTACAGTGAATGTAGCGGAGATACCACCGTTTTTCTTAGCGATTACAACGCCGTCGAAAAGCTGGATTCTTTCTCTTGCACCTTCTTTGATTTTGTTGTGAACAACGATAGAATCACCGATTTCGAACTGAGGGATTTCGGTTTTGAGCTGCTCGTTTGCGAAAGCCTGAATCTTATCCATTTTTGGCTCCTCCTAAATATAATATATAAATAGTAATACAACACGTTCATGCGAGCATGCAGCGGACCGCATTGCCGTTATGAGACCATAACGAATGATATTATATCACAAATTTCAAAATATGCAAGCCCTTTTGCGAAATTTTTTCAATTTTTTCAAAAAATATCTCGTGCGTGCGAAAAACAAAATGTCCGAAAAAATCTAAAGCAATTTCAAAAATATTGTTGTTTTTTTCCTGCCTTTGTGGTAAAATTATAGTTAGAAAAAATAAAATGGGGTAGAAATGTGAGAACGCTTACATTTCTCGACATTTTTTCAAAAAAATCAACGTTGTAAGAAGGGATGAACCAAATTATGGCTGAAACCATTCACAAAACCACAGCCGAGCTCCGCGCGCTCCTCAAAGACGGACAAACCGCGGAACAGGCAGCTCTTGCAAAAGAGGGAAAACTTTGTGCGCGTGATCGTATGGCAATGATCTTCGACGAAGGTACGTTCGTGGAAGTCGGCGCATACGTCGGTCGCAAGAGAACCGAGCTTGACAAGGATGCTGACGACAGCTTCGAACCCGTTATCACAGGTTATGGTGCTGTAAACGGCGAGCTTGTTTACGCTTTCTCTCAGGACTATTCCCGTTTGCATGGCGCTCTTGGCGAAATGCACGCCAAAAAAATCGTAAAGATCATCGAAATGGCAGACCGCGCAGACGCACCCATCATTGGTGTATTTGATAGCGCAGGCGCTAAAATTCTCGAAGGTGTTGACGCACTCGCAGGCTACGGCAGCATTATGGCTGCAATCGAAGACGCGACGATCCCGAAGATCGCAGTCGTATCCGGCACCTGCGGCGGCTCCTCTGCCGTGATCGCAGAAATGTTCGATATCGTTGTTGCTGCAGAAAAGACCGCGAAGATCTTCGCGTCTCCCTCCGGCAAGAAGGCAGACGGCATCGCCGCTTCCTCCGAGCTTTACGACATTGTTTGTGCAGACGATGCGGCAGCACTTGCGTGCGCACGCAAGCTCGTTGCTTACTTTGGCGACGAGATCGAAACCGCAGACGATATCAACCGTCTTGTTGACGTAGAGGACACCATCTCCGCCGGTGCATATGACGTTCGCACCGTTATCGAAGCGACCGTGGATGCCGGCACGTTTGCAGAGCTCGGCGCACACCGCGCAAAGAGCATGGTAACCGGTCTTGCTTCCGTCAACGGCAGCCCCGTCGTTATCGTTGCCAACAACCCTGCTCACAAAGACGGCGCTCTCTGTCCTTGCGGCGCGAAAAAAGCACTCAAGGCTCTCTCCATCGCAATCGAAAAGGATCTCCCCGTCGTAACCTTTGTTGATACCATCGGCGTTGCGGACAAAGCGGAAACCGAAGAAAAGGGCCTTGCAAAATGCCTTGCAAATCTTGCGATCTCCTATTCCCGTACTTGCGGCGATGCGATCACCGTCGTTCTCGGCAACGCATACGGCACAGCCTACACCGTCATGGGCTCCAAGGCTCTCACAGGCGGTCTCGCACTTGCGCTTGACAGCGCTAAGATCTCCGCGCTCGCACCTGCAAGCGCCGTTGCTTTCCTTGATAAGGTTACCGACGAATCCAAGCACAAAGAAACCGCAGAAGAATGGGCAGCTCGTTATGCTTCTCCTCTGGAAGCGGCAAAGAGCGGTCATATCGACGATATCATCGCATCCGAAGAACTCCGTCAGAGAATCGGCGCGGCTCTCGCCGTACTTTAAGACCTCGTTTTTCATACAAAAATCAATAATGGAGGATTTATATGCCAGATATTATCCATGAACCCATCGCATCCAGCGCATCCTCTTTTCTTGAAGCCTTGAAAACGGGTTCCACCACAGCGATCCTCGGCATGATCATCGTATTTGCCGTGCTCGCCGTCATCTTCGCGGCGCTCGTTATCATGCGCAAGGTTTTGCATAAAAAAACCGAAGCACCCGCAAAGAAAGCTCCCGCTCCTGCTCCCGTAGCCGCCGCGGAAGAATTGCCCGTCGAAGAACCCGCCGCAGACGATTGTGCCATCGTAGCCGCTATCGTAGCCGCTATCTCGGCGCATACAGGCAAAGCGCCTACATCGTTCCGCGTCGTTTCCTTCAAGAGAAGACACTAATATAAACGATACAACATCCCAAGTAAAATTATAACTGAATTTCGGAGGATTATTATTTATGAAAAGATACAGCGTAACCGTAAACGGCGTTGTTTATGACGTAGCCGTTGAAGAACTCGACGGCGCAGCAGCTCCTGCTCCTGCCGCTCCCGTAGCAGCTCCCGCACCTGCTGCAGCTCCCAAGGCTCCCGCAGCCCCCAAGGCAGCTCCCGTAGCAGGCGGCAAGCCCGTAAACGCACCGATGCCCGGTAACATTCTCGCCGTAAACGTAAAGGTTGGCGACAAAGTAGAAAAAGGCGCCGTTCTCTGCATTCTCGAAGCAATGAAGATGGAAAACGAGATCATGGCTCCCGAAGCAGGAACTGTTGCAGCAGTAAACGTAACCAAGGGCGCAACCGTTCAGTCCGGCGACGTTCTCGTAACCCTTTCTTAAAATCTTTCCCTCGGTGGTGATATTTCATGTTGAATGACCTTTTAACCCTTTGGGAAAGCACCGGTATTGCCAAGCTTTTCGGCGGCGATCTGCTTTCGTTTGGAAAAACGATGCTCATGTTCGTAATCGTGGCAGTACTCGTTTATCTTGCCATTGTGAAAAAATATGAGCCTCTCCTGCTCCTTCCGATCGCAGTCGGTATGTTTCTTACCAATCTTCCCGGTGCGAATCTCTTTCACATGGACCTTTTTATCCACGAGAATGACCCCTCGATGCCGATTCTGATTCAGCAGATCGTTGAAGAAGGCGGCTTCATAGATTTTCTCTACCTCGGTGTAAAACTCGGTATCTACCCCGCAATTATTTTTATCGGTGTCGGCGCGATGACGGACTTCTCTCCCCTGATCGCCAATCCGAAAAGTATTTTCCTTGGCGGCGCCGCGCAGTTCGGTGTGTTTGCCGCCTTCCTTGCAGCGCTCCTTCTCGGCTTTGACGAAATGGCAGCTGCCGCCATCGCCATCATCGGCGGTGCAGACGGTCCGACCGCCATCATGGTAGCCAAGGAGCTTGCGCCCCACCTTCTCGGTGCGATCGCCATCGCCGCATATTCGTATATGGCGCTGATCCCGATGATCCAGCCGCCGCTTATGAAGCTTATGACGACGAAAAAGGAACGCACCATCCGCATGGTGCAGCTCGCTCCCGTTTCCAAGCTCGAAAAGATCGTGTTCCCGCTCCTCGTTATCCTCATCGTCAGCCTGCTCCTTCCCGATGCGGCAACGCTGATCGGATGCCTCATGTTCGGTAACCTGCTCAACGTTTGCGGTGTAACGGAGCGTCTTTCCAAGACCGTTCAGAACGAGCTTATGAACATCACGACCATCCTTCTCGGCATCTCCGTCGGCGCGACCGCGACAGCCGATGCCTTCTTGAAGTTTGAGACCGTGAAGATCATCATTTTGGGTCTCTGTGCCTTCATGCTCGCCACCCTCGGCGGACTAATCGGCGGCAAGATCCTTTGCAAGCTTTCCGGCGGTAAGATCAACCCCCTTATCGGTTCTGCGGGCGTTTCCGCCGTTCCGATGGCTGCCCGCGTTTCTCAGAAAGTCGGTCAGGAAGAAGACCCCGGCAACTTCCTTCTCATGCACGCCATGGGTCCGAACGTTGCAGGCGTTATCGGCTCTGCCATCTGTGCAGGCGTATTCCTTGCCCTCTTCGGTTAAACGGGCACGCTCACTTTGAATCTTTCTGCGGGATGCTTCATCCCGCAGATATCCCCTTTTGAATAGAAAGAAAAAATCAATTTGGAGGAATTTTTTCATGGCTAAAGTCAAAATTTGTGAGACAGTCCTCCGAGACTCTCACCAGTCCCTAATTGCAACGAGAATGAGAACGGAAGATATGCTTCCCATTCTCGAACAAATGGATAAAGTCGGCTACCATGCCCTCGAAGCATGGGGCGGTGCGACATTCGACTCCTGCTTGCGCTTCCTCGATGAAGACCCGTGGGAAAGACTTCGCAAGATCCGCGATAAGGTGAAAAACACCAAGCTTCAGATGCTCTTCCGCGGACAGAACATTCTCGGCTACCGTCATTATTCCGACGACGTTGTAGAATATTTCGTTCAGAAATCCATCGCAAACGGCATCGATATTCTCCGTATCTTCGACGCGCTCAACGACGCGCGCAACCTCAAGACCGCGATCAACGCGACCATCAAGGAAGGCGGCCACGTTCAGGCGGCGATCAGCTATACCACAAGCCCTGTGCATACCAACGAAAGCTTTGCCAAATTCGCAAAACAGCTTGAAGAAATGGGCGCACACTCCATCTGTATCAAGGATATGGCAGGTCTTCTCAAGCCCTATGATGCTTACGAGCTCGTAAAGCTCATCAAGGAAAACGTGAAGATCCCCGTTCAGCTCCATACTCACTACACCTCCGGTCTCGCTTCCATGACCATCCTCAAGGCGATCGAAGCAGGCGTTGACATCGTCGACACCGCGATCTCTCCCTTTGCGATGGGCACGAGCCAGCCGCCCACAGAAGCACTCGTTGCAACCCTTGCAGGCACCGAATACGACACAGGTCTCGACCTTGCCGAGCTCGATAAGATCTGCAAGTACTTCACACCTCTCCGTGAACAGTACCTCAAGGAAGGTCTCCTTGATCCCAAGGTTTTGAAGGTAGACGTAAACGCGCTTCTCTATCAGGTTCCCGGCGGTATGCTTTCCAACCTCGTTTCTCAGCTCAAGCAGGCAGGCAAATCCGAAAAGCTTCTCGAATGTCTCGAGGAAGTTCCGCGTGTACGTGCTGACGCAGGTTATCCGCCTCTCGTAACACCTTCTTCTCAGATCGTCGGCTCTCAGGCGGTATTCAACGTCATCAGCGGCGAACGCTATAAGATGGTTACCAAGGAATTCAAGGGCATCGTAAAGGGCGAATACGGTACGACACCCGCGCCCATCTCCCCCGAATTCCGCAAGAAGATCATCGGCGACGAAAAGCCCATTACGACCCGTCCCGCAGACGCTCTCGCTCCCGAGCTTGACAAGCTCCGCGAAGAGGTTAAGCCTTGGGCTATCCAGGACGAAGACGTTCTTTCTTATGCGCTCTTTGAACAGGTCGCTGTGAAATTCTTCGAAAAGAGAAAAGCGAAAATGTACGGTCTCGATACCGAAAACGCAGATTTCGCAAACAAGATCCACAACGTATAAACCAAAAACGCATACAGGAAAGCGAAGTGAAAGCTTCGCTTTCCTTATACCCAAAACAAGATGAAAACCAATTTATATCAAGAATTGTTTGAACACATAGCCTTCCCCGTCTTCGATACGGATACCTACGGCACCATCATATATAAAAATCGCGCCTGTGCCAAGCATCAGCCCATGATACGGAAAGGCGTCTCGCTCAAAAAACGAATTTTGGATCCGCATCTTCCCAAAGCAGGTGAAATCATTCGCTTGCTCGGAGAAACACCATATCCCCAAGCACTTGTTTTCGCGGATGAGGATGGCATGCTCATGATCTGTCCGCCCCGTTTGCAATCGCCGGATGCGTACGCAGTCAGTGAAGATATCCAAACGCACTGCGGCAATACACCCGCATCTCTGCTTTTGGTATATAAAAGCGCAGAATATCAAACGGAAAAGGAAAGATCTCCTCGCATATATACGGACATTCTCGAAATTTTTCAAAGCAGAACCGCCTTCTCGGGCATCCAAACTTATCATCTCGGAAAGATCGCAGAGGAGCTTTTTCCGAAGCTTACGCGCTCTTTTCGTCCGCTCGGATACCGCATCCAAGCAAAGACGGAGGATTCTTTCTTGGTCAAGGAAGCCGTCCGCCTCGATCTTTTTGATTTCTTCTTTTGGACGGGCAGACTTCTCTACCTCGCAATGAAGCTTTCGCAAAGCAAGACCCTTGCCATCTCCCTTGCAAGCGATCCCCTCTCCGAGCATCATATCCTGCGCATCCACGCGCAAAACGCAAATCCTTTGGATACGGATGATATCCTTGAACTCTTTGCAAGGATCGCCCCCGAATGTCATATGGAGCTTGCCATCATCACGCGCGCAACCGCCTGCGCCAAACAGACGAAGATCCGCACGGATGACCTTGGTGCGCTCATTTTGGAATATCACATCCCCTATTGCTTCTCGAGCGCGCTTCCCATACACAGCAATGCCTTCTCCGAGGAATACGTATTGCTTATGGCTTCCACGTTGGCAAATATCCGCAAAATGCTGAAAGAAAATGCAAAATAGCCCGAACTTTTATAAAAAAACGCATACTTTTTCAAAATATTTTTCTGAAAGGTATTGTATATTTTTGTTTTTTGCGTTAAAATAAGGGTAGGTAAACTAAGCATTGCTAAAACGATGCTTTCAAAATCCAATTCAAAAAAAATTTATGAATACGGAGGACTTATTCCAATGGTTAAAGTTGCTATTAATGGTTTTGGTCGTATCGGCCGTCTCGCATTCCGTCAGATGTTCGTTGCAGAAGGCTACGAAGTAGTTGCTATCAACGACCTTACCAGCCCCAAGATGCTCGCTCATCTTCTTAAATACGATACTGCTCAGGGTTCCTTCCTTGGCAAAATCGGTAACGAAGCTCACACTGTTGAAGCTACCGAAGATTCCATCGTAGTTGACGGCAAAGAAATCAAAATCTACGCTTGCAAAGATGCAAAAGATTGCCCCTGGGGCGCTCTCGATGTAGACGTAGTTCTCGAATGCACTGGTTTCTATACATCCAAGGAAAAATCCATGGCTCACATCGAAGCTGGCGCTAAGAAAGTTGTTATCTCTGCTCCCGCAGGCAACGACCTTCCCACAATCGTTTACAACGTAAACAACGAAACCCTCACCGCTGATGACAAAATCATCTCCGCTGCATCCTGCACAACAAACTGCCTTGCTCCTATGGCTAAGGCTCTCAACGATTACGCTCCCATCCAGAGCGGTATCATGACAACCGTTCACGCTTACACAGGCGACCAGATGATCCTTGACGGTCCCCAGAGAAAAGGCGACCTTCGCCGTGCTCGCGCTGGTGCTCAGAACATCGTTCCTAACTCCACAGGCGCTGCTAAGGCTATCGGTCTCGTAATCCCTGAACTCAACGGCAAGCTCATGGGTTCTGCTCAGCGCGTTCCTACCTGCACAGGTTCTACCACCATCCTCGTTGCAGTTGTTAAGGGAAAAGACATCACCAAAGACGGTATCAACGCTGCTATGAAGGCTGCTGCTACCGAATCCTTCGGTTACACCACTGAAGAACTCGTTTCTTCCGACGTTATCGGTATGACCTACGGTTCTCTCTTCGATGCTACCCAGACCATGGTTGCAAAGATCGACGATGACACCTACCAGGTACAGGTTGTTTCTTGGTACGACAACGAAAACTCCTACACTTCTCAGATGGTTCGTACCATCAAGTACTTCGCAGAACTTTAATTCTAAAGTTTTATCAAGTATTTTCAAGCGGCAAGGATTCCCTTGCCGCTTTTCTTTTTATAAAAAAAACAAAATGTTCTTGAAAAAATCCTCATTTTATGCTTTAATAAAAGTATGAATATACACCATAAAGGAGATATTTTATGAACCATACCTATCCCGTCAATGCCGTTTCGTTCGAAACTGCTCTTCCCGTCTGGGCTTGGGGCAGAGAGCATGAAATGAACCTTTGGCTTTCCTTCCGCACCGTTGCGAAAAAAGCCGAAAAGACTATCCTTCGTCTCACAGGCTCTTCCTCCTATGACGTCAAGGTCAACGGCGAATTTATCGCGTTCGGTCCTGCACGCTCGGCGCATAACTTTTACCGTGTCGATGAGCTTGACCTTTCCGCCCATATCCGCGAGGAAGCCGTCATCACCATCACCGTCGCAGGCTACAACTGCAATTCGTTCTATCATATCGATCAGCCTGCCTTCCTTTGTGCGGAGCTTATCGCGGATGGCGAAATCACCGCCGCAACAGGCAGAAGCGGTTTTATCTGCCGCGTCATGACCGAGCATGAGCAAAAGGTAGAACGCTACTGCAATCAGCGCACCTTCTGCGAGGTCTACAATCTGGATGAAAGCCTCAACGCTTGGAATCTCGACACAAGTGCAGAATTTACCGACAAGGACTTTGCACTCGTCAATCCCGTAAGAATGGACCAGAAGACCTATATCGCGCGCGGTTCTTATTACAACACCTATGACCATGTCCCTGCGGAAAAGATCACCTCCCGCCTCACCTACACCAAGGGAGATTTCAAAGCAAGAATCCGCTATCCGCATTATATCGTTTCCCGCAACCCGAAAAAGGTCGAGCTGAAAATGTTCCAGCTGGAAGAAGTAACGACAGACTCCTTTATCGACGCGAGAAACATTGAAGTTTCCGAGATCCTCCCCACAGATGAAGTGCCCACCACCCAAACCATCGAAGTCGGTCAAGGCGTAACCTACAAAATGTCCTGCAATACGACAGGTAAGGTCGCGCTCGACGCCGTTTGCGAGGAAGACACCGAGATCATCATCACCTACGATGAATTTATGGGCGAAAACGGGCTTGTCGACTTCCGCCGTATGTATACCGTCAACGTGCTCATTTTCCGTATGAAAAAAGGCACGTACCATCTCTCTACCTTTGAACCCTATACCCTCGGTGCGATGCACGTATTCGTAACCAAGGGCAAGGCAACCGTTTCGAACGTCCATATGGTCTATTTCGGCGCGAATAAGTCCGAACGCCGTTATAACGGCACAGATGACGAGCTTCGCACGATCTTCGATGCGGCTGTAGAAACGTACAGACAGAATACGTTTACCATCTATATGGACTGCCCCTCCCGTGAGCGTGCAGGTTGGCTTTGCGATAGCTTTTTCACCTCCCGTGTGGAAAAGGTCTTGACGGGCAAGAGCGAGGTCGAACGTGCATTCCTTGAAAACTTCTTCCTTCCCGATTCCTTCCGCGCATTGCCCCACGGTATGTTCCCGATGTGCTATCCCGGCGACCAATACGACGGTGGTTATATCCCCAACTGGGCAATGTGGCTCGTTTTGGAGCTGGAAGAATATCTCGCAAGAACAGGAGACCGCAAGCTCGTGGACGATGCTAAGCCGCGTATCATGGCGCTCGTGGACTTCTTCAAGACCTTTGAAAACAAAGACGGCATCCTCGAAAAGCTCGACCGTTGGGTCTTTGTCGAATGGTCGGAAGCAAACAAGCTCGTACAGGATATCAACTTCCCCTCCAATATGCTCTATGCGCGTATGCTCGTAGCCGTTGCAAACCTTTACGGCGATGATTCTCTCCGCGAAAAAGCAAAGCATATCAAGAGCTACATCAATGCCAACGCCATCACAGACGAAGGCTTCTACTGCGATAACGCCGTTTACGGCGAGGATGGTATCGCGCATCTTTCGGGCAAATGCACCGAGACCTGCCAATACTACGCATTCTTCTGCGATATCACAAGCCCCGAAGAAAATCCCAAGCTTTGGAATCGCATGGTACACGATTTCGGTCCCGAACGTGTCGTTCCGCAGAACTGGCCCGAGATCAAAGAGGACGCAAAATGGCGCCATATTTACGCATCCAACGCCTTCATCGGCAACTATCTGCGCCTTGACCTGCTCTACCGTTACGGCGAACACGAAAAGCTCGTTGATAATATCCGCGGCTTCTTCATCAAGATGGCGACGCTCACAGGTACACTTTGGGAAAATGAAACGCCCACCGCAAGCTGTAACCACGGCTTTGCATCCCACGTCCTTTACTGGATGGATGGTCTCGGCATGATCGACTAATCAAAACATAACACAGGAGGAACGCATATGAAACTTTCTTTTGCCAATTTCCCTCTCGAATACATTCCCGATTTCCCCTTGAACGATAAAAACATCCTCGGCATCATCCGCGAATGTGGCTTCACCTGCACAGACTACAACATCACGCTCGCCCATCTCGATGAAAATTTCGAAACTCGCGCAAAAACGCTGAAAGCCGTACTTGCCGAGCTTGGCATGAGCGCACCGCAGGCGCACGCGCCCATCGTCAACCCCTTTGATCCCGGCGACGTGGACTATATGGATATATATGAAAAATCGCTCCGCTTCTGTAAGATCGCAGGCATTCCCATGGTGGTCATTCATGCGGGCGCGATCAAGGGCAACACAAGAGAAGAATATTTTGAGAAAAACGTTGCGTTTTACCGTTCGCTCATTCCCGCGGCAGAGGAAACGGGCGTAGAAGTTCTCATTGAAAACATCGGACACGATGGCGACGCGAACTTCCTGCTCCGCGGCACAGACGTTCGTGAAATGGCTGACCTCGTTGACCATCCGCTCTTCAATATCTGCTGGGATACGGGACACGGCAATCTCAATAAGCAAAACCTCTACGACACCATCATCACGCTTGGTGATAAGCTCCATGCGCTCCACGTTCACGATAACGTCGGCTATTTTGAGCCGTCCTACCGCCACCACCGCATCGATATGCATACTATGCCCTATGCGACACAGTACGCAAGCGTCAACTATGATGCGCTGATCCAAGGGCTTATCGATATCGGCTACAAGGGCACGTTCAATTTTGAGGTGCTGACCGTAACCCGTTCGATCCGCCCTGCGTTCACCTATAACGGCGAGGTCATCCGCAAGCTCGAATTCCCTTCCCTTGAGCTTTGGAAAAAAGCCAATACCCTCGTATACGATATCGGCAAATATATGCTCGATGCGTATGGGCTTTACGAGGAATAACGACCCCAAAAAACACAAAACACCGCTGAAAAAGCGGTGTTTTTGTATATAAAAGTGAATACTTTCTCATTTCCCCTTAAACGGCAGGAAGCCCTTACCGTAAATTTCGCTGGTCTGGTTGATGGTAACGAACGCGTGCTCGTCCACCGTCTTTGCAAAATCCTTGAGCTTTGCCGCCTGATAGGGGGTCATCGCGGTAAAGATCACGGTCTTATTCGCATCGGTAAACGCGCCGTGTGCATCCCAAAGCGTTGCGGAACGGTTGAGATTTTTGGTTATGTAATCGATAATCTCCTTCGGAGCGGATGTGATGATCATAAGGCTCTTTCTGCGGTTCAGTCCGTCGGCAACGGTCTGCACGAGATAGGACTTGATGAGCATACCGACCGCGGAGCAAAGACCCGTTTTCGCATCGAAAACGAAGAACGAACCTGCCACGATAAGTCCGTCGGCAACCATCATACAGGAGCTGATATCGGCGTTCGTGTATTTTCTCACGATAAGCGCGATGATATCCGTACCGCCCGTACTGCCGCCGCTCTTGAAGTTGAGCGCCGCGCCGATCGCACCGAGAAGGCTCGCAAGGAAAAGCTCAAGCACGATCTCACCCGTGAGGTTCGTTCCCTCTGCAAACGGATGAAGCCACTCAAAGACGTTGACCATACCGGTGTAAAGAAGCGTACAATAGATGGTCTTCCAACCCATGCCAAAACCGAGGAAGACAAAACCAAGAAGCAAGGAAAGCATATTCGTTACCGTAACGAACGTAGAGGTATTGATGCTCGGGAAGATCTTACCAAGCAAGATGGAAAGACCGCTGAAGCCGCCCGTCGAAAAGCCGTTCGGCATCTTAAAGAAATATACGCTCATCGCGGTGATGATAGCGCCTGCGGTCAAAAGGAGAAGATCTCCCATATTCGCGCGAATGGTTTGTTTGTCAAGCTTAAGCTTACTCATGTTTTCGATATCCTTTCAAATTGAAAATCGAGTATTCCATTATATACGGTCAGTATAGCATAAAAATAAAATTTTGTAAATAGCAAAATGAAAAAGCTTGAATAGATTTTGCATGGATATACAAATATTCGTACCAAATTCTGAATAAACCCTCTTTGAAAAGAAAACCGATTCAAAATCTTAATCGATAACCCTTGCATATTTATTCCCAATATGATACAATTATAATAATTATGAAATGACCCGAAAGGATACGATATATGCGCGCAGATCTTTTTCTTCATACCGTCGGTCTTGCCAGAAGCCGCAGTCATGCCGCCTCGCTGATTCGTGGCGGCGTTACCATTTACGGCAAAAAAATCAAAAAACCGTCCGAGGACGTGGCAGACGATACACCAAGCTCTGCCGTTCATATTGAAAATCCGTCGAAATATGTCAGCCGCGGCGGCGTAAAGCTCGAAGGCGCACTCGCCGTTTTCTCGCCCGATATCAAAGGAAAGATCGCCCTTGATCTCGGCGCATCCACAGGCGGCTTTACCGATTGCCTTTTGCAAAACGGAGTTTCTCATGTTTACGCCGTCGATGTCGGTCATGGACAGCTTGACGCTGCGCTTGCCGCCGACCCTCGCGTAACCTCGATGGAAGGCACGAATGCACGCACGCTCACCCCTGAAATGCTCGGTGAGATGTGCGATCTTGCGGTGTCCGACCTTTCGTTCATCTCGCAAGCGCTCATTTATCCCGCCGTCGTTTTGAACGTCAAAAAGGGCGGTATTTTTATCAGCCTGATCAAACCGCAATTTGAAGCAGGAAAAGAACACTTAAACAAAAACGGCATCGTCAGAGAGCGGAAAATTCACGTCGCCGTCATAAAAAATCTCTTTGAAATTGCCGAAGCCACGGGGCTCTACCCCGAAGCGCTCGCTCCCTCCCCCATCGAAGGCGGAGACGGCAACCGCGAATATTTAGCACTTTTCCGCGTTGGCGAAAAACGCGAGCATCCCCCCATCGATATTGCAAAAATCGTATATGATACACCCAAAGGAGAGTGAAACCGTCATGAAAAAGCCCCAATCTGTCGCCCTTTTCACCAAGCCCGGATGCGACAACGACTTCTCCTATACCAAAAAAGCCATTGAGATTCTTTCAAAATATAACATCACGACCTATCTTCCGAAATCCTTGCAAGCGGAATTCCCTAAAGAAGCCCCTCATCTTGTGGAATTCCTTCCCGACGAAACAGCAATGACACAAAGCGCCGATATGATGCTCGTGCTCGGCGGAGACGGCACGATGATCGGATACAGCGTGCTTGCCGCAGAGCTTGGCAAACCGACAGCAGGCGTGAATCTCGGCACCCTCGGTTTTTTGACCGCACTGGAACGCACAGAGATCGAAGGGCTCTCCGCGCTCGGTGAGGGCGATTTCACAACGGAAGACAGAATGCTTCTTGACGTTGCGATCGAGGATGAACAAGGCAAGATCATCCACCGCCAACGAATCCTCAACGACGTCATCATCACAAGCGGTATGCGCTCCAAGATCGCGGAGTTTTCACTCTTTTCGCAAAACGGCAAGATCCTCGATTACCGCTCGGACGGGCTCATCGTTGCAACACCGACAGGCTCGACAGCCTATTCCTTTTCCGCAGGAGGTCCTGTCATCGACCCGACGGCAGAGATCATTTCCGTAACGCCGCTTTGTCCACACACCTTGCTTCGCGGATCGGTGCTTCTTGCGCCCACGACGGAGATCACCGTTTTCGGCAAAACGCGCGACCTTGCCATGACGGATATTCACATCACGATGGATGGCAAAAACAGCCGTCTCATCTCCAAGGATGCGAAAATACACATCAAGAAATCCGAATATATCGCTAGAATCGTCAAGATCGGCACAAACCGCTTCTATGACATTCTGGAAACAAAACTTAACAGAAAATAAGAAAGTGCAAGCTATGAAAAATACACGTCATTCTCGAATCCTTGAAATCATCAGCGAAAATGTCATCGAAACACAAGATGACCTCATTGAACGTCTCCGCGAAAGCGGATACGCCGTAACACAAGCGACCGTTTCCCGAGACATCAAACAGCTTGGACTTGTCAAGACCGCCACCAAGGACGGTGGTTATCAATACACCGTTGCCAAAAACGACAGCACAGGCAACGAAAACAAGCTTAAAAACATCATGCGCGAAACCATTTTAAGCGCACAAAACGCAGAAAATATGGTCGTACTCAAGACCTATTCCGGTATGGCGAACGCAGCGGCGGCAGCCATCGATTCTCTCGCAGGAGAAACGATCCTCGGCAGCATCGCAGGCGACGATACCATTTTCATCGTCGTTCGCAACGATGACGACGCCGTCGGCTTTACCGAATACATCAAAGAGATCATCGGACTCTGATAAAGGAGCAAACCATGCTGAAGGAACTTTCCATTCATAATATTGCCATCATCAAGGATGAGCAGGTTCCCTTCGGGGACGGGCTCACCGTCCTTACGGGTGAAACGGGCGCAGGAAAATCCATCATCATCGATTCCGTCGGACTCATCATGGGTGAGCGCGCATCGCGTGAGCTCATTCGCGGAGGCACATCGAAAGCGATGGTCTCCGCGCTTTTTGACGGCGTTTCCGATGACGTGTGCCGTTTTGCGGAAGAGCTCGGTATCGAGCATGAGGACGGCACATTTCTTTTCCAGCGCGATATCACAGACAAGGGCGGCTCGACCGCGCGCATCAACGGCAGGACCGTTCCCCTCTCCCTCATGCGCGAGATCGCCGCAAAGCTCATGAATATCCACGGTCAGCACGCAAGCGAATCTCTCTTGAATGAAGAAACGCACATTCGCTTCCTCGATGCCTTTGCCGACGTTACCGCGGAAAAGGAGGAATACGCGAAATTATACGCTGAAATGCTTGCCATCGGCAAACGCATCGCCGCCATCGCGCACGACGAGCAAGAAAAAGCGCGAACCATCGAACAACTCAAATTCCAAATCAAGGATATCGACGCGGTAAATCCGCGCGAAAACGAGGAGGAAGAACTCAAAGCCAAGCGCACGAAATTGCAAAACGCAGAAAAGATATCCAAGCACGCAAAGCTCATCTACCGCGCGCTCTATCAGAACGAAAAGGGCTTTTCCGCTTGTGATCTCATCGACAAAGCCATCGAAGCCTTGGAAGCGCTCGATGATGTCATCAAAGAAGCGCCCACCTATACGGAAACGCTCACCGATTTCCGTTATCGCATTGAGGATATCGCGGAAACCATTCGCGGAGAATGTGATTTCGGCGTAAAAAACCCCTCTGAACTGCTCGATAAGATCGAAGAACGCCTTGATAATCTTGCGCGTCTTCGCAAAAAATACGGAGCTTCCGTTGCCGAAATCAAAGAATACAGAAATCGCGCCGCCGCTAAGCTCCATGACCTCGAATGTTCCGAGGAGCTTGCCGAGGACCTTGAAAACGAGCGCCGTGCGGTTCGTGAAAAGCTGAAAGCCACAGCCGCCGTCATCACGAAAAAGCGCAAGAATGCCGCGAAAATGCTCGAAGAAAAGATCACAAGCGAGCTTGTTTTCCTCGATATGGAAAAGGTACGCTTTCATATCGAAGTCGCCCAGCTCCCCGATTTTGCTTCGGACGGCATCGATAAGGTCGCCTTTCTCGTTTCGGCAAACCCGGGCGAACCGCTTCTTCCCCTTTCCAAGGTCGCATCGGGCGGTGAGCTTTCCCGCATGATGCTCGCGCTCCGTTGCGCTTTTGCCGATAAAGAACGCACAGAAACCCTGATTTTCGACGAGATCGACACGGGTATTTCGGGCAGGACCTCTCACCGCATCGGTGTGAAGCTCCGCGAGGTCGCCTCCACAGGCACACAGGTCATCTGCGTTACCCATTCTCCGCAAATTGCCGCCGTTGCCGAGACCCATCTCTTTGTCCGCAAGCATGAAGTGGACGGCAGAACGGAATCCTCTGTCCGCGAGCTTCTCCGTCATGAGCGCGAGGAAGAAATTGCCCGTATCATCGGCGGCGCAGAGATCACCGAGCAGACCCTTGCCACAGCGAAAGAGCTTTTGGATGCAAATATCGAAACCTAAAAAACAAATGGATATCGGTAGGGGACGGCGCCTTGACATCCCGTTCCCGATTCCGCGAAAGGAGCACGCTATGAGCAAAAAGAAAAACTCAACGGGTGAAATTTCATTTCGCCCATATCGGTCATACTTCATTCTAAGCTTCATCATACTCGTCATTCTCGTGGCAGGCTGGCTTTTATATCTCGCTGCTGCCTTGTCAGGTTCAGATATTTTATTCCCGATTGTTCTTTTGGTTTGCAATACCATTGTGATCATTCCTCTTTGCTTCATAACACATCAATGTTGGGTGTTTTCTTCCCTGCATATCATAGCAACCTCAGAAAACATCACCATAAAATACCCAAAAAGCAAAAAAAATATCCACGCCCAATGGACAGATTTCTGTGTCGCATACGCTGTGAATACAGGACCGCGAGGACCACTCTATCTCATTTTGTCCAAAAAGCCTCTTAGTTACGAAGATCAAATGTTATTGATCCGCGATGAAATGACCTATCCGAAGGACGATGATTCCATTTGCTTCAAGACCGACTACTATGATATCCTCAAATCGTGGATTCAAAGTAAAATTCCATTGCATGAGAAAGGAATCACCGCATGAAACAAGGTATGCCTATCCTCTTTCGCCCACATAAAGCCGAATTTATCTGCGTCAGCGTCATTTGCGTATTTCTTTTTCTGTTCTCGCTGTGGCTCGCCTTTCTCGCGGGACCCGTCATCTATATTGCATTTCTGCCGCTCCTGATCATCATGGCGTTTTTGGAATACTATGAATTTCTACACTTCGCTTTACAAATCACCATAAACGAGCAAACGATAACTCTTGAAAATATCCTGACTAAAGAAAGCTTGACCGCCAAGTGGACGGATTTTCAAAACGCTTACCTTTTGCAAGACATCAAAGCCAATCGATTTATGTTACTCACCCCAAATACGCTGTCTTACGAGGAACAGAAAAAACTGCGCCGAAAATTTTATCGTTTCGGCAAACCACGTCTCTCCATTAACGAATCCATTTGCATATGCTTTCCCAATCATATCGCAAATTACGGCAAGATTCAAAATATCATTCAGCATCAAATCCCCTACCACCCACAGCCAAACGAACCCCGTATTTGGTGGTAACCCACAAAGGAGAATCCAATGAAGCTTTCTGAAATCCACATCCGCGACCCCTTTATCCTCGCAGAAAACGGCACGTATTATCTCTACGGCACACGCGGTGCCGATACGTGGGGAAAGGGCTATGGCTTTGACGTATACGTAAGCCCCGACCTTGAAACCTTTTCCGACCCCATCGAGGTCTTCACCCCTCCCAAGGATTTTTGGTCTGACGAAAACTTTTGGGCGCCCGAGGTCCATAAATGGAACGGTAAATATTATATGTTTGCTTCGTTTATCAGCGATACTCGCAAGCGCGGCACACAAATCCTCATCTCCGATAGTCCTCTCGGTCCTTTTACCCCTCACAGCGATGGACCCGTAACACCGCCGCAGTGGCATTGTCTTGACGGTACGTTTTACGCGGACGCAAGCGGTGTTCCCCACATGATCTATTGCAGAGAATGGAAGCAGTCCGACTGTGAAATCGTCGGAGAGATCCACGCCATTCGCCTGACAGATGATCTGAGCGCCGCCATCGGTGAACCCATCTATCTTTTCAGCGCAGACAAAAAGGCATGGATTCCGAAAAATCCGAAGCGTTACGTAACAGACGGACCGTTTATGTATCAAACAACAAACGGAAAACCGCTTCTCCTTTGGTCAAGCTTTGGTGAGGAGGGATATCTGGAAGCCATTGCGTATCCCGAAAACGGCAACCTCACCGATAAATGGATCCATATCGAAAAGCCTCTCTTTGAAAAGGACGGCGGTCATGGCATGGTATTCAAAACCTTTGACGGGAAGCTGATGTTTACCTATCATTCCCCCAACAAAACGCCCTTTGAACGCCCTCAGCTGCGCGAGCTCTACGAA